>DASPUT010000248.1 GCA_035622735.1 Thermodesulfovibrionales bacterium
GGTTGTAGAAGTACTTCGCGATCTTCGCGAGGAGCCTGTCAAGGGGATTCCATCTCTTCCACGGGGCGAGGGCGGCCATGTTGTGGGCGACACTCACCATCGCGTCGGGCATGCTCGTATGGATGAGGTCGTACGCCTTCCCGTGGGCGAGAAGGATATTGTTCAATGCCCTGAGCGCCAAAGAAGCGTCCTTAACCCCCGGCGGCATGCATCCCTCAAGGTAGCCGCCGAGCAGGAGGACATAAGGTTCATTGAAGGTTATCCAATACCGCACGCCCTTCAATATCGAGAGGACCTTTTCGACATAGGCGAGAAATGTATCGACCGACGCGTCTTCATGCCAGGGACATTTCTTTAAGAACCAGAGGGGGTGCGTAAAGTGGTGGAGGGTCACCATGGGCTCGATGCGGTTCTCAGCGAGTATGTCGATGATCTCCTGATAATGCGCTATCGCCCTATCGTCCCAGACACCTTCCCGCGGCTGAATCCTGCTCCACTCCAGGGAGAAACGATAGGCATTCACCCCGAGTTCCTTGAGCAGGGCCAGATCTTCCCGATAGAGTCTATAGTGGTTCGTCACATCCGGTTTTTCACTGAGACGTGAATCCCATGAGGCCCAGTCTGCATTCGGCGAGCCCTCGAGCTGAAAGGCCGACGTGGCGACTCCCCACAAGAAATTTTCCGGGAATACATGCTTCTTCATCATGGAGATATGGACGGCGAGCGGTCGATAAGCAAAGGCTCAGAATCGTTTCATGCGATAAAGACCTTCACCCGTGTCCCCTTGCCGGGGGTGCTTTCTATCTGCATCTCCCACCCGTGGGCCCTCACGAGGTGTTTTACGATCGCGAGGCCGAGCCCGGTGCCTCCCATCTTCCGCGATCTCGCGGGATCGACCCTGTAGAACCGTTCCCCGAGTCTCGACAGATATTTCGGGGGGACCCCGATGCCCGTATCTTCGACGAATAAGAAGGTCTTCTCATCTTCTCTATCAAATCCTAGGGTGACGCCCCCCGATTCGGTAAACTTGATAGCGTTGTCGAGGAGGTTGGTCAATATCTGAATGAGCCGGTTCTTGTCGGCATTGATCTCCACGACTCCCGGCCCGTTCGAGACGGTCAGGGAGAGGTTCTTGGCATCGGCCTTGTCCTTGAATAATTCGAGGACATTCCGGAAGACATCATCGATGTCGGTCAGGGATTTTTCGACCCTTATGACACCGAGTTCGATCTTCGAGATCGTCATGAGGTCGTCCACAAGATCGTTTATCCGCTCGCTGTTGGACTTTATCGTTCCGATAAACCTTACGGCGTTTTCGCGGTCGTCGAGGGCCCCTTCGAGGAGCGTATCGGCAAAACCCTTGATCGCCGTGATGGGGGTCTTTATCTCGTGGGAGACGTTGGCGACAAAGTCCTTTCTCACCTGCTCGAGTCTTTCGATCTGCGTAATGTCGTGGAAGACCGCCACGAAACCGGAAAGTTCCCTCTCTTTGTAAAAGAGCGGCGACACCCTCACGCTGAGATACTTTTCTACGGGGGCGTCGATCCTGAATTCTATCATCCCGGGCGAGAGGGTTTTACGCACTTCATCCATTAAACCGGCAAATTCGTGATTCCGTATCACCTCGACGAACCTCATGCCGGACATCGGGATATCGCCAAAGAATTCCCGTGCGGAAGAGCTCGAAAGGGTGATGCTCCCCTTCGCGTCTATGATGAGGAGGGCATCGGGGATGCTCTTCAGGATGACATTGAGACGGCCCTTTTCCTCCTCGCTCTGATTCATCATGCCCTGCAGTTTGACGGACATAGAGGTGAGGTTCTCCGCGATCTCGTTGAATTCGCCGGCATTCCTCAGGAAGAGCCTCTTGTCTATTTCGCCGGCCGATAGTGACCTCGAGAAATCCGTAATCTGCCTGAGAAGTCGCCTCAGATGGTCTATCTGCCAGATCGCGCAGAGCCATGTCGCGAGAAGAATGATGCCCATGATGAAGATGATCTTGATCCTGAGAAGATTCACGGAACTGTCCACTTCCTTGAGCGGCACCGCGAGCCTTATGAACCCCTCCGTGTATTCTCCTTTAGAAACCCTCTTCGCGACATAGAGGAGATCGTATTTCAGGGTATCACTGTGACGAATCCCGGCGCCCGTCTCAAACAGGAGTGACTGCTCTATTTCGGTCCGGTGGAGATGATTATCCATACGGGCGGAATCGGCATCGGAATCGCCGATGACCCTTCCGTCATTCGCGATGAGCGTCACCCGCGCTCCGGTTTCTTCCTTCAATTGCCTGCAGAGGCTGTCCGAGCCGCTCTCTCTGAAAGATATGGTTTTCGAGATGAGGTTTATCTCGGCAGACAGGCTCTTCTTGAGGTTGGCGATATAGTTTGCTCTGACCGCGGAGGTTATGTAGACTTCACCGAAGACGCCCGAGAGCACCATGACGATGGCGTATACGATGAAGATGCGCCTGAAGATACCCCGCTTCATATGCCCGCGTCGACATAGTAGCCGATTCCTCTTCGCGTCTTTATATGCTTCGGGTTTGAAGGGTCGTCCTCGACTTGAGTGCGCAACCTCCGTATATGCACGTCCACAGTCCTCGGCTCGACGAAGGACTCGTCCTTCCATACCGCATCGAGAAGCTGCTCCCTGCTGAAGACCTTCCCTTTTCTTTCGACGAGGTAGAGAAGAAGCTTGAACTCGGTGGAACTGAGGGTCAGCGGCACATCCCTCTTGGTCACGGAATAGGTCTCCCTGTTGATCAAGAGGTCCCCCACCTTTATCACCTTCTCCACCGCTGGTTTCTCTGAACTCCTCCTCAAGACCGCCCGTATCCGCGCCACAAGCTCTCTCGGACTGAAAGGCTTCGATATGTAGTCGTCAGCCCCCGACTCGAGGCCGAGTATCCTGTCTACCTCCTCCCCTTTTGCCGTAAGCATGATTATCGGAACATTTTTTGTCTTCGGGTCGTTTCGGAGGATTCGGCAGAGTTCCATGCCCTGAATGCCCGGAAGCATGAGGTCAAGGATGAAGAAATCGAAGCTCCCCTTCTTCATTTTTGTGAGGGCCTCTTCTCCGTCAGAGGCAGACGAGACTTCGAACCCCTCTTTCTTGAGGTTATAGGAGACTAATTCGACAATATCCGGCTCGTCGTCGACGACGAGTATCTTCTTCTTGTCCATGGATAAATATTACACGGGACAATCGCAAGGATTCAAGGGCGGAGCGGGAAAATCACGGTAATCTACCATTCGATCCCTACGAAGTCACAGGCATTGAGAGGGAAGATCGTCTTTGAGGATGCCTCGATAGAAATGTGATTCCAGGCTTCTCCGACCGCATGACCGTGCGACCTGAACGACGGGTATGGCGGGAACAAAATGAATTTTCCCTACACGCTATGGTATCCTCTGAAAAAGGGAAGCCGCGAAAAGGCATGCGATATACCGACATAGCGAGCACGTCGAACCCCCGGGTGAAAGAGGCGGTCGCCGTAAGAGAAAAAAGGCGAAAGTACAAACATGAGGCTTTTCTCATAGAGGGCCCGCATCTCGTCGAGATGGCGCTTCAATCGGGGACGTCCCTGAAGAGAGTCTTCTTCACCGAAGAGTTTGCATCTCTTAGGCAGAGAACCCGCCTCTTGAAAGAGCTGACAAAGCACGGTGCCGAAATGTTCCGGATCACCGCTCACGTCCTCTCGATGCTCTCGGACACAGAGGCGCCGCAAGGCATCATCGCGACAGCATCTTACGAGCCCTCCGCCCTCGATACCCTGCCTGTACTTGAGAACCCTCTCCTCGTGATTCTTGACGGCATCCAGGACCCGGGCAACCTCGGCACGATCATCAGGACCTCCGACGCTGCCGGTGCGGACGGTGTAATCATGCTTCCGGAGACATGTGATGCCTTCATGCCGAAGGCGCTGCGGTCGTCAGCGGGGAGCATCTTCAATCTCCCCATCGTCTATTCAGAGGCGGCTACGTTAATTCCGTGGCTGAGGGGAAAATCCGTCTGCCTCTCCGTGGCCGATGTAAAGGCAACAACCGAAATCTACCAGGCTGACCTTTCTCAACCTTTGGCCTTTGTCTTCGGCAACGAGGCTCACGGGGTGAGCGACATCCTTAAGAAGGAGGCATCGCTTCTTATCAGGATTCCGATCTTCGGCAAGGCAGAAAGCCTCAATGTCGCGACATCGGCAGCCATATGCCTCTATGAAGCGGTCAGACAGAGGACATTTTCAAAGCACTAACTCTCTTGTTGTAGTAGTCCTTGAAGACGTTATAACAAAAAGCGATATGGGGATGACTGTCAGCTGATTTAAAGGTAACCCGCTCATTGCTACACGGAAAGAACGCTTCTTTCTCATATTGCCAGATGTCATTAGCACCGACAACATCACAGGCATGACAGATCGAAACTACTGCAGGTTTTCGAAAGAAAGACAGAGCAACGTTCAAAATCACCTGCCTGCGCGGCTTTTCGAGCAGGTCCGGTGCATTCCACTGTTGGGCGGCATGGCGCCACTTCACCTCCCATAGGTCCAAAGAACCATATCAATCTTGCGTGGCGTCCACATCGATGTGCCAAACGTTCGGTTGTTGTCATTCGCCTTCTGAGTAAGGATGCGGATCAACAGCACGCCATCCGAGATGCCCAAGTTGTCCGGGTTCATCATGGCTACGGCATCCGCGGCTGGAAGCCCAGGAACCAACCGGAGCGCCTTTACAACAAACTGATCCACCGTGGCAAAGCAGCGCGGATACATGAGAGAGAGCAAGCCGGACGCGCCAGCCGTTCCCAAGCCTCGGATGTTTCTTGCGGTTACTAGACCTCGCCTGATGTCGCTGCAATCCAATGAGAGTAACTGCAGCCGAATGTGATCCAGCTCATCAAGTTCGCCACCGTCTAGGTACTTCTTGAGTTGGATGGTTGTGGTCGCATAGCGATTTGGCGCGGTGTATTTCCAGCGAAAGTACTCGCCATGAAGGAAGTCATACCATCCGCGAGCGCTGAGGCCCCGCAGTCTTTCGACGTTCAGAGAGTCAAGGGCTCGTTCGAGTTCGAGATTACGTGGCTGAACGAACTGCCAGTAACGCTCAAGTGCGTGTTCCCAATCGCTCCGTTCTATCGAGTACCAAAGCTCTGCAATGTTCATTGTTCTGGCGAATGCGTGAGACGTAGAATGTTTATGCCGCCCAACGACTAAGCTAAGGGGCGCGGGAGCAATCGCGCCAAGACGGAAAAAAGAATAACGGCGAATCCCGTGTCCCTCTTGAGCGTTTTGTTATCTGATCTCAAGTTCTATTACATGTCCTTGAATAATTACTGCTATTCCTCGATTAGGTCTTTCTTTCCTCTTGTCTCATGCTCTATGGAACTTAACAGTTCATGCATGCTAAAGAGCAGGATCAAACTTTCACACACAAGTCTCCATAGTAGATTACCAATCAAAACTGCAGAGAATCCGTATAGAACACGTTCTGCCCCTGAGGTAAATTGCCTTACATAAAGCGCTGTGCTGCCGATAATCAGAATGATACCTATAACATAAATAATCTTAATCAGAACTGGGCTAATCATTTTGCGAAAGGAAAAAAATCTCCCATTGTCTAAGTTTCTCCCTTCTTATTTCTGTTTGTACTTATCTCTGGTCGTAATTACCAGATAACCAGTTATTAGCTAGTTAACTCGATAACTCCGGCATTTTTCATTCTCCGCAATCCACCATAGATGTCATGTCGGGTGTAACTACTTGAGTTATCATATTATCGCGGTCAAGCTAATATGACTTTTGTAATGTTATCGAGTTCTTCCGTCTACATGGGTCCCTTCCCAAAAAATACCTCTTTTATACTTCGACTATCGGACCGGTGTCAAGAAGAAACATTGATTTCTGGGCGTAAGGTTTGGTGGCTGACAGCTTCAAGGGATGAGGTGTTCAAGAAGAATGTATTCTCAGACAGTCGCTCATGAACGGTCTTACTTTCGGGTGGAATTAATTGTTGATGATCTACATTGTCCGCATTGTTAAGTCCTACACGCAAAACGGACTAAGGGGTTAATTGTTGATTTTTCGACTGGATGATTCCTTCATAATCTGATATCCTTCCCTTCATGGCGCCGCCGCAAACCACATACCGCAATCCATGGCTCTTCGTTCCGACACTCTATTTTGGTGAGGGTCTGCCCTACGTCCTCATCAACACGATATCGGTCATACTCTTTAAGAGGATGGGTGTGGACAACGCGGACATCGCCTTTTGGACAAGCTGGCTCTACCTTCCTTGGGTGATAAAGATGTTCTGGGCTCCGCTCCTCGATATCACATGGACCAAGCGTACCTGGGTGCTTGCATCCCAGGGGGCGATGGCGTCGATTCTCGTCTTCATCGCCTATGCGGTAGGCAGACCGGATTTCTTTTTCCCCTCAATCTGCGCGTTCATGGCCGGCGCCTTCATCTCTGCGACCTATGATACCGCCACTGACGGGTATTACATGCTCGCCCTCACGGGAAGAGATCAAGCCTTCTTCACCGGCCTTCGGTCCGGATTCTACCGGCTTGCGATGATTTTCGGTTCGGGGTTACTCGTGTATCTCGCAGGAGTTGCCGAGACCGTATCGGGGAGTATCCCTGCCGCCTGGATGACGATCCTCGGTATCAGTGGCGGGATCTTTATGATCGCCGGGCTCTATCATTATGCGGTTCTCCCGCACCCGACGACCGACCGCAGCCGTCTGACTGCAGGCGCCGTCCGAAGACCTGCATTCAGGGATGTCTTCTCCGCCTATTTTAGGCAGGAAAAGATAGGCGTTCTCGTGGCTTTTATACTGTTTTACCGTTTGGGCGAGGCGATGCTGCTTAAACTGGTCTCGCCGTTTCTGCTGGATGGCCGACCTGATGGAGGGCTTGGGCTTACCACATCGGAGGTCGGCCTCGTCTATGGTACGGTAGGCATTATCGCGCTGGTGCTGGGAGGAGTGCTTGGGGGCTGGCTCATATCCCGGTATGGACTCCGCCGATGCACCTGGCCGCTCGTGATCACGATGCACCTCCCTGACTTGTTCTTCGTCTACATGGCGTATGCACTGCCCCCCCTTGCGATGGTTTATCCTTTGGTGGCGCTGGAGCAGTTCGGTTACGGCATGGGGTTCACTGTCTTTACGGTCTATCTCATGTACGCTGTCAAAGGCCCGTACAAGACCTCCCATTATGCCATCTCAACGGGTATAATGGCGATCGGCATGATGCTCCCCGGGTTCATCTCCGGCTGGGTTCAACAAAAGGTCGGTTATCCCCTCTTCTTTGTAATTGTATGCCTTCTCACCGTCCCCGGCATGCTTACCATCCCGTTTCTTCCAAATAAGGAAGGAGCCGTCCCGAATAGCACACAATAATCGTCCGGCCTGAAATGAACGGGATTCATGCTGTGATATTATATAGCATGTCCGACTGGCTGACACAGCTCGACGTCAACTTATTCTTCGTGATAAACAGGGAGCTTCAGAACCGATTTTTCGATCTTATCATGCCGGTAATCACGAACAGGTCATACCTCATAATCCTTCCATTCGTCGTCTTTTTTCTCATCAAGGGGAGGAAACAGGCGCTCATAATCGTCGCCCTATCCGTCCTCGCTTTCATCCTGGCTGACGGAGCGGGGAATACCTTGAAACATCTCATCGGAAGAGAGAGGCCTTGCAACATCCTCGAAAATGTCCATCTCCTCGCCGGCTGCAGCAAATCTCCCTCGATGCCTTCGAACCATGCCTCGAACTCAGTCGCCTTTGCCGTCTCCTTCCTCCTTCTGGCGGGTCTCCGTCTGAAAAGCCTCGAGGGAATTTCAAAAAGACTCTCTTCTCTTCTCGCAGCATTCTTTCTCTTCGTCGCGGCACTCGTCTGTTATTCGAGGGTCTCGCTCGGGGTGCACTATCCGTCCGATGTCCTCGCCGGCGCCATAGTCGGCTCCTTTTCGGCCTTGTCCGTTGTCGCTCTCTACATCTGGGCGGAACGCCGTTACGAGGACCAGCCGCAGACAACGGTTCTCTTCGTTTTTCTCCTCGGGCTGAGTATCTTCAGGATCTACTACATCCTCCATGGCCCTCTCGACCTAAGCCCCGATGAGGCGCACTACTGGGAGTGGTCGCGGAGGCCGGATCTGAGCTATTACTCCAAGGGACCGATGATCGCGTATCTCATAGGTCTCGGCACGTTCTTCTTCGGAGATACTGTTTTGGGAGTCCGGTTCCTTGCCGTTATCTTTTCGGCACTCACGAGCATCCTGCTTTACAGGCTCGGCAGAGAGATGTACGGCGATGCAGCCGGAACCGCCTCTGCGATTCTCTTTCAGCTCATCCCGCTCTACTCGGCCTTCGGATTGCTCTTCACCATCGACTCCCCCTTTCTCTTCTTTTGGACGCTTTCGCTCTACCTTTTTTGGAAAACGATCCACCTCCTTCCGGGGGCCGGAACTGAAGGAGAGGCGCAGCGGGAGATCGACAACGCTTCACCCGGTATGGAGCGCGGGTCAATCCTTTCGTGGATTTTGCTCGGCGTCTCCATGGGCCTCGGACTCCTCACGAAATATACGATGGCCTTTTTTCCGCTCTGCGCGTTTCTCTACCTTATCGCTTCGAAAAAAGGGAGGGCGCTCCTTGGGACGATCCGGCCGTACCTGGCACTTCTCATCGGTCTGGTCATCTTCAGTCCCGTGATCGTCTGGAACGCGCAACACCAATGGGTGACGATCAGACACACCGCGGGTCAGGCGCACATACATGACGGCCTTCAGTTCTCCGCGGCGAGCTTCTTTGACTTTGTCGGCTCCCAACTCGGCGTGGTTACGCCGATCCTGCTCGTACTGGTCGTCATCTCCTTGTGGAAGGTAGCGGGCGGGGAGAAGAAGCGCTTCCTCCTCTGGTTCTCAGTCCCCGTGCTGCTTTTCTTCACCCTGAAGAGCATTCAGGGGAAGGTCCAGGCAAACTGGGCGATGACCGGCTACATAACGTGCCTCATCGCATTCTCAGCGGTATTCATTGTTCCCTGGAAAGAGAAGAGGTTTTCAGTGAAGGCATTAGTGATCGCCGCTACAAGCCTTTCCCTGACCGTGACCGCAGTCGCCCATTACCCTGCAATGCTCCATCTGCCGCTGAAACTAGACCCTTCGGCGAGGCTCCGGGGATGGAAGGACCTCGGCCGGGATGTGTCTCAGATTTACACCGACGCCCTGAAAAAGGGCGGGGCTTTCATCTTTACCGACAGTTATCAGGATTCGAGCGAACTCGCTTTTTACGTAAAAGGGCATCCCGTAACCTACTGCATGAACAGCGGGAGGAGAATGAACCAATACGATCTCTGGCCCGGCTTCGATCGCCTTATCCATTACCAGGGGATTTTTGTTACAATAGGCGGTGCTGCGCTGACCCCTCAGGTCAAAGATGCCTTTCTGGACTGTGAAGAACGTCCCGTAAAGGTCTTCGACAGGGGCAGACTCCTGCGGGAGTATTCGGTCTTCGTCTGCTCTAACTTTCAAGGCATGAAGGAGCCGGCGATAGGGAGCTACTGATGACGGTATCGATTGTTATTCCGGTTTATAATGAGGAGGAGAATGTCGAGACCCTCCACGAAGAACTCAAGGCCTCCCTTGAGGAGGCCGGCATTGAATACGAAATCATTTACGTGGACGATGGGAGCACCGACAGGACCCTCCCCCTCCTTGAGCTGATTCAGAGCCGAAGCCCTCATGTCATCGTCCTCAGCCTCAGGAGGAATTTCGGCCAGACAGCGGCCTTTGCTGCCGGATTTGATTTTGCCCGGGGAGATGTTATCGTCACCATGGACGGAGACCTTCAGAACGAACCGAAAGATATCCCGCGACTCCTAGAACTCATTAAGGATCATGACCTCGTGAGCGGATGGCGAAAAAAGAGAAAGGACCCCTTCTTCAGCAGAAGACTGCCCTCGACGATAGCAAACTGGGTCATCAGCAGGGTGACAGGGGTGAAGCTACACGATTACGGTTGTTCGCTGAAGGCGTACCGGAGGGATGTCATAAAGAATCTCCGGCTTTACGGCGAAATGCACCGGTTTATCCCGGCCGTCGCGAGCTGGTACGGGGTGCGGATCGCCGAGGTCGAAACAACGCATCATCCGAGGCGGCGGGGCAAATCGAAATACGGAATATCGAGAACCGTCAGGGTCGTCCTCGACCTAATCACCGTCAAATTCCTCCAGAGCTTCTCGACAAAGCCTCTGCAGTTCTTCGGATCCATAGGCATGGGGGGCG
>DASPUT010000249.1 GCA_035622735.1 Thermodesulfovibrionales bacterium
GACGGGCCATCTCGTCTTCAGCACCCTCCATACGATTGACGCCACGGAAACGGTCAACAGGGTCGTTGCGGTGTTTCCGCCCTATCAGCATAAGCATGTGCGGATACAGCTCTCATCGGTAATACGGGGAATAATATCGATGAGACTCATGCCGAGGGCAGACGGAAAAGGCAGGGTCCCCGCCGTTGAGGTGCTCGTCGCAACAGCCACCATCAGGGATTGCATACTCGACGCCGACAAGACGAAACAGATACCGGATGTCATCGCTCAGGGCAAGATCCATTACGGGATGCAGACCTTTGATCAGTCGCTCTTCGACCTTTTCAAGTCAGGACTCGTTACCTACGAGGAGGCACTGCGCAGGGCTTCCAACCCGGACGATTTTGTCCTCAAGGTCAAGGGCGTCCACTCAACGAGCGACCTTAACCTCGAGGTGAGGCGGGAGCAGGGGCAGAAGATCGAGATCGAAAGATTCGCGCAATGAGGGAAGACGCTTCCGCGCCTCGCCAGACAGGGAGAAGGGGGAAAGGGTGTCTTCCTCTTCGGTCTGTTTCACCATCTGAAACACCTCTCAAGCGAAGCGGCTCTCCTCTCGGGAAAGATCCCGTTCTCAATTTTGCATACAGACTCCTGAGCTACCGGGGGAGGAGCGAGAAAGAGCTGAGGCAGAGACTTATTCTGAAAGGTTTTGATGAGCTTGCCGTCGATACCGTAATGACCCGTCTCACAGCGAATGGTTTTCTTGACGACCGAAAACTCGCCTTTTCACTGAAGCGGTACGCAGAGGAATCGAAGCATCTCGGCATAGTCGGGACGAAGAGATTCCTCAGGGAAAGAGGAATTCCGAGGGAGATCATAGATGAGGCGGTGGACAATGTCGATGAAACTGATGCAGCTCATAGGGTCGCGCGAAAGATGATGAGATCCTCAAGCTCCTATCCTCCGGAGAAAACGATGCGGAGACTATACAACGCCCTCGCCCGGAAGGGATTCACAGCCGGAACAATCAGAAAGACCCTCGGTCGATTTATTCGTAAGGAGGAGGGCTGATGAGACCATATGTTCCTGCCCTTTCTGTAATCGTGCCGGTGTGCTCTGCTTTTTCGGGATATGTAACGGCCCCCCGATGCTCGGGAGAGGTGACGAGGGCGAGGGAGAAGACCGAATGAAGAGCTCCGAAATAAGGGCTGCATTTCTGGACTTCTTTCGGGAAAAGGGCCACGAGCCTGTGAGGAGTTCTCCCTTGATCCCGAAAGGCGACCCCACCCTGCTCTTTACCAATGCAGGAATGGTTCAGTTCAAATCGGTCTTCCTCGGCGAGGAGACAAGACCGTATACGAGAGCGACCTCGAGCCAGAAATGCATGAGGGCCGGGGGAAAGCACAGCGATATCGAGAACGTCGGTCATACGGCACGACACCACACCTTCTTTGAGATGCTCGGCAACTTTTCTTTCGGCGATTACTTCAAGAGAGATGCCATTCTCTTTGCCTGGGAGCTTCTCACGGAACGCTTTCATATCCCGAGAGAGCGTCTCTGGGTCACGGTCTTCGAAAACGACGATGAGGCGGAGCGACTTTGGGGAGAACTCACGGAAATGCCGAAAGACCGGATCGTGAGGCTCGGGGCAAAGGATAACTTCTGGCAGATGGGCGACACGGGCCCCTGCGGCCCCTGCTCCGAGATCATTATCGACCAGGGCGAGGCGGTCGGTTGCGGCCGCCCGGAATGCGCTGTCGGTTGCGACTGCGACAGGTTTCTTGAGATCTGGAATCTCGTATTTATGCAGTTCAGCCGTGATGAAACGGGAACGCTGACTCCCCTCCCGCATCCGAGTATCGATACCGGCATGGGACTCGAGAGGATTTCCGCCGTGATGCAGGGGAAATTGAACAATTTCGATACGGATATTTTTTCGCCCATCATAGCTGCCATAACACATCAAGCCGGTGTCGGGTACGGGAAAAGCCACGAAACCGACACCTCCATACGGGTCATCGCCGACCATATCAGGGCGATTGCCTTTCTCCTTTCCGAGGGACTGATGCCCTCTAACGAGGGAAGAGGGTATGTCCTCCGAAGGATCATCAGGAGGGCTTCACGCCATGCACGCCTCCTCGGGATCGAAAAACCGGTCCTCTGCAGGCTCATTGATTCCGTATCCGATGCCATGGGAGATGTCTATCCCGAGCTTCAGGGAGAGAGGGAGAGGTCATCGAAGATCCTCATGGTCGAAGAAGAACGATTCTCAAGAACACTCGAACAGGGTATGAGGATTATGGACGATCTCGTTTCGTCCGTGAAGAAGTCCGGTTTGCCACTCGTTCCGGGAAGCGAGCTCTTCAAACTCTACGATACTTACGGATTCCCTCTTGATCTCGCCAGGGACATCGCTGCGGACAACGGTCTCTCTGTTGACGAAGAAGGATTCCTGAAAGAGATGGAGATCCAGCGCGAGAGGGCAAGGGCCTCGTGGGTCGGTGAGGAAGAGGCTGTGGCATCCATTTATAGGGAGTTGATCTCTGAGATAGGAAAGACCGATTTCGTCGGATACGATGCGCTCGAATCGGAATCAGTGATCAAGGCGGTCATACAGGACGGAAAAGTGATAAAGGAGGCTTCCGAAGGAGATGAGGTCGAGGTCTTTCTCGACAGGACCCCTTTTTACGGAGAGTCCGGTGGGCAGGTCGGCGACACCGGAGAAATCGCGGGAGAGAATTTCAGTGCCTCCGTCATCGATACGAAGAAG
>DASPUT010000250.1 GCA_035622735.1 Thermodesulfovibrionales bacterium
GTCATGTTCGTGGCCGTTTGCTTGGCACTTACCATGGGTGTCGCAACCGCTAAGCCCACTGTGCCGACTATCTATGTAGTAAATCAAAATAATAACACAGTGAGTCAGGCTAATTTGGACGGCAGCGGAGGGGTAAGCCTCGGCAACCTCAACGGTACGCTGAACGCGCCGGCTGACATAGCTATCGATGCAGCGGCCGGCAAGATGTACGTTACCGATTTCAGTAACAACACGGTTATTCAGGCGAATCTCGACGGCACAGGAGCGGTAATTCTCAGTAACCTGAGCGGCATGCTGAATGGGCCAACGGGCGTGGCATTGGATACTGCCGCGGGAAAGATGTACATTACGACTGTTCTGACTAGTAACGGTGACTCGGTGATTCAGGCGAATCTCGACGGCACCGGAGCGGTAGGTCTCGGTAACCTTAACAATACGCTCTTTTCGCCGCACCGCATCGCGCTCGATACATCTGCCGGCAAGATGTACATAACTTCGGGTGGACAGTTCGTCCCCGGGCACGTGTCTCAGGCTAATCTGGATGGTACCGGGGGAGTAGACCTCGGCACCCTCAACGATACGCTCCTCGAAGCAGGCGGCATAGCGCTCGATACAGTAGCCGGCAAAATGTACATAGCGAATTTTAGTGGCACGGTGAGTCAGGCTAATCTGGATGGTACCGGAGGGGTAAGCCTCGGCAGTCTCAACGGCACGCTCACCGGTCCGGTTGGCATAGCGCTGGACCCAGTTGCCGGCAAGATGTATGTGACCGATGCTATTAATAATACGGTCACTCAAGCCAATCTGGACGGCACAGGAGGGGTGAGCCTTGGCACCCTGAACGGCACCCTTAATGGTCCAACCGGTATAGCGATATACCAGCCGGTCATACCGCCCAAGATTTTGGTTGAGATCGGCGCATACGTGCAGATCCTTTTCGGGATTACGAATGACGGTGGCGGTATTGAAATTCTTCCGGGCGGGGGCATAATACATATTCCTCCGAGTGGCCCTCCGGATCCGATCTTCCTGACGCTTCGGGAAAATATGCCTCAAGTGCTCCGTGCCGTCAAGCTTTACGAAGGTACCGCGGCCCCTCCTATCGCCACAACCAGCGACACCATCCAACAGGAAAGAAGGCAGGCTATACTTTTGGCGATAGATGCCCTCTGGAAGATGTGGCTGTCGTTGGGAAAAGCATTGCTTACTGTCAGGTGAAAGCGCAATGCCTTTCTGTTTATCCGTGACTACTCGAAGTTCGAGAGGGCGAGACAACATGTTTCGCCCTTCTTCTTCATCGAGACATTTCATGAAACCTCATCAGGGCAGAATAAAGCAAGAGCATACGTCCTGTGCCGTCAACATTTCATGCGGGAGTTAAGAGTCTTCGTCCTCTCACAGCATAGGGTAGTTGTGGCTTACTTCTCGCCGCTGTTTTTTTTTCGAAGATTACGTATCCTTGTTGAAATCCCTGATAGAGAGTTGCAGTCATTGACTATCTATCGCTAAGTCGGCGGATTCGAGAGGCCCAGCGAACAAAGAACATCAAAGGTCACCTCGTGGTGCAGAGAACCTTGTCCCCGAAAAGGCTGCAATTCGTCGCGGAATACTGCGGCCCCGCCTCTTTCAGTCGAGCCTGGAGCGCGGACAGATACTCTTTGAATAGACTGTCCCTGTAAAGAGTGAACTGTGCTGTTTCATACACGAATAGAGATGATTCTTGAGACAGGATAAAACTCCGTCTGTTGTCTTCCCGGTCAAGAAGAGCTGTCAGTTCGCTATTCGTCTGCTCAAATTTGTTCCGGGTTATCCAGCCCTCCTCATAGAATTTCGGCACCTTCACCATTTCTGCAGAGAAGATGAGATAGTGTGTAAGATCCGGCCGCAGTTCCTGGACCTTATTATGAAGCAGTCTGTAGTATTCGCTGGTCCTGAGAATCCCGGCATCCGCCTTTTCTTTTTCGGCACGCGACCATGACAGGATTTCTTGCCTCCTGGAATAAAGGTCCCTCTCATACGGGTCTTCGAGAGGCATCTTCGCGAGTTCGCCGCATCCGTTTAAGCCGATAAGAAAGAATAGGAAGAAAATAACCGTCCTCTCCATATCGCGGTAAGTATATCAAAAAATTCATTTCCGGAGCAGATCGAAAACCGATGAGCGGCAGCGGATTGAAGCAGAGAGGTTATTCCTTCCCAGCACGATAAAGGCTTCTGCAAGGTGAAACCGCGTATGCTGCGTTCGATCTTATCCGCTGAATGCTGCAGTTACTTACACAGGTATTCGAAGACTACATCGTCGCGCAGGATATGGCCTTGCCTCTCAGACTGGTCAGGCTCGTTTGTGCCATCGGCGAAATACGCTATACTCCGGATAATCTTATACGACCTTTCGGTACAGTGATATTCCCCGTACACCTCCAGTTCCTTAATGAATCTGGAGTCAAATTGTTTTGGCTGCGAATATCGATACTTGACCCAACCCCTGACGGTAGCATCCGAGACATGACTTATGCTTTCGCGGTCGACAAATATGTCGACATCACCAGACTGGTCCCTTGTAATCGATGTCCACTCTGCCCCCACCGAGACGCCCGGGATGAGAGACATGCCAAAGAGCATCATCAAGACGAGTATCTTCATGCGCTTCCTCCATGCTTGTTCATGCCTTCCCCATTATACCTGAACTTCGCTATTAAACCTGGTATAATAGGTTTCGCGAAGCAGGGAAGCGGTCAAGTGATGATAAATTCGGGGAAAAGACGATATCAAAGATTTATCGTGGAGAAACTCGGCATCTATGCCAAGACGGTCTACGTTGAGGAGACTGAGCTCCTGAACATCAGCATGACAGGGGCGTGCGTAGCGGCAAAGGAGAGCTTAAGGCCCTCGGACAAGCATCTCATTAAACTTCTCGGAAAAGGGAAGCCCCTAACTCTCCCGTGCCAGGTGATATGGGAAAAGGCGAGTCCCGAGGAAAAAGAGCCGTGGCCGGAAGCCACTGCCGTTTACAGGGCAGGAGTGGAGTTTGAAGTTTCTTCTTCTGATAAGCTGGTTGTCCTGAAAGATTTCATCAGGGTGTCCGGCGTTCCGAATGATCAGGTGGAACGTGATGAATACCAGCCAAGCGCCCTGAGATTTAAGGTGTATACGAATGAAAAGGCGCTTCTCTATTACCCGAGGGTTTCGCCGGTGAAGGTATTAGGGCGCGGCGGCATGCTCATCGAATCGGATAAGGGACTCGAGGTCGATCGGATATTCCCCATGGCGCTCTTTCTTCCCCGTGCGGATCTGCCGATAAAGTTTCAGGGGAGGATCGCCTGCTCTCTCGAGATGCCGGACAAGAAATCTCGACACGCTCATGTCGGGATTGAGTTTCTCGGTCTGACCCAAGAAGACGAGTCGAGACTGACTGCGTTTCTCGAGACCTTGATGGTGATACCAATTCGTGAAAAGCTTTCGAGGCTCTTTCGAAAGATCTTCTTCTTGCAAGAAAAACCGAGACGAGCGGGATGATCGGTTCGCCATGGGGACCGATGAACTCGGCCCCAGCCATCATTGATGCGGTCTCCCGCGGTCCTGCGAAAATACCCGGATCCCTCGTTTCAGTGCGTTTTCAGCGCCTGTCGCCTGAGGACAAACTGAAGATTTGATGCTGCTTCGGTATTGCGGGGATTAATCCTCAAGGCCTGTTGATAAGAGGAAGCGGCGGAGGAAAGATCTCCCGTCATGAGATAGACGTTTCCCATGCCGTTCCATATGCTATCGTCCTCCATTGACTTCTTCAATTCTTTCTCGAGGAGCGAAAGCGCACCCCTAAAGTCACCCGAACGAGCCGCTGCCTCGGCGAGGTATAAGATAAGATCCTTTCGCGGTTCTTCGAACAGATCGGCACTGATCCTGAATTCTCTGTATGCCTCTGGAGGCCGATCCGCCGCGAGCAGCGCCCTTCCATACCAATAATGGACCAGAGCCATGTCTCTCTGGAGAGGGGATACCGACCGGGAGTTAAGGATTCCCTCCAGGCGTCTCAGGGCCGAATCTGTCTCCTTCGACGCGATTTCTTCCTGCGCCATCCTGACCTGAACAGCGATACTCGTCGGCACCTGAACAGTTGCGAGAGTAAAAAAGCTCTTATTGTCCCGCCAAACCGGTGTTCTCGTGATGTCCGTAACGAGCCAGGAACTGAGCACGACGGCTCCGCAGCATGCTGCGATGATTGCGTGTCTCTTGAAAACAGACTCTCCCGCGGCAGCAGCGAGAAGGGGTATCACGCCCGCGAAGGCAAAATAGATAAATCTCTCGCCCAGCATCGATCCGGGAATCGGGATGATGTTGGAGACCGGCGCGAGCGATATATAAAACCAGATTATGGCGAGCGCAAGCAATTTTGGCCTGTCGCCCGCCCGATAGGTGACTACGCCCGCGACGATGAGGATCACGTTCAGAAGGAGCGCCCCGATTGCAGCGGGATCGGGAAAGGGAGCGGGAGGAGGGATCACGTATCTTCCCTGCAGGCTGAACGGCCAGACAAGAAGGGAGAGGTAGATTACAAAAACCTCCGCCTGCATCTGTACCGTCGCCCACAGCGAGCCGCCCCAGTAAGGAACCACCTTCGCGGCGCCGACAACGTGAGCACGCAGGAGCAGAAAGAGTGCAACGGATATCACGAGCGGCAGATAGAGGAGCAGCGTCTGTTTCGCCTGAAACTCCCATGGACGGTTGAATCCTATTTGTAAGACGGGCAATAAGGCGATGAGCGCAATCGCCGGCTCCTTGGAGAGGAGGGCTATCGAGAGGGTGGCAAGGCAAAAAAAGTGATTCCTGTCGAAAGGTCGGGCGACCCTCATAAAAGCTCCGAGTGACAGAAGCGAAAAGAGCGTGTATAACTGGTTTCCTCTCGCTGAGAGGCTGAGGACCCCTTCTGAGAGGGCAGGATGAACGGCAAAAATGATGGCGGATGCTATGACAAGAGTTCTGCCGATGAGCAGCCCGAATGCAAAGATGATGGCGGCGCAGCACGCAGCGTGTAGAGCGAGTGAGGTGAGATGAAACCCTCCGGCTTTCTTCCCCCACAGGAGAGCGTCGATCGCAAAGGAGAGCGTCTGGACCGGTCTGTACATCCGAGACAAAGTCGGTTCGCTCGAAATGGATTCCGGCGTCGTAAAATATTCTTCCCAGCGAGAGATATCATGAACATATTTGTTATTCACCATAAATGTCTCGTCATCCCATATGAAGCCATTCCTCAGGCTGCCGCCGTAGGCCGCGGCTATGAGGAGAATAACAATGAGGTAAGGCACTAACCGGAAATATCGGGACCCCGTGTCCTTCTTTCCGAAAAAAGAGAGGATGGAAGCAGGCATGCTTTTTAGCATAGCACATGACTTCCGGAAATGAAAACGCACAAAGGATAGCGGAATTACATCTCTCCGGCCGACGGTCCATCTGCGAAAAACCATCTCTTTCGTATAGTATAATAGCGGCAGGAAGAACGTGAAGACCGATGTCGGGACGTCAAGACAGTAACAAGAAGAGAGTCCTCGTGACCGGAGGAGCCGGCTTTCTTGGTTCGCATCTCTGTGAGAGACTTTTAGGTGATGGGGACGAGGTGCTCTGTGTCGATAACTTCTATACCGGCCGGAGGGCAAATATCGTCCACCTGATGAAAAATCCCTTCTTCGAGGTTCTCCGTCACGATATCTGCTTTCCCCTATACGTTGAGGTGGACGAGATTTACAACCTCGCATGTCCGGCCTCGCCGGTTCATTATCAGTTTGATCCCGTTCAGACAACAAAGACTTCCGTTCACGGAAGTATCAACATGCTCGGTTTGGCGAAACGGATAAAGGCAAAGATCTTGCTGGCATCTACGAGTGAAGTATACGGGGACCCCACGGTGCATCCGCAGCCCGAAACCTATTGGGGAAATGTGAATCCTCTCGGCCCCAGGGCTTGTTATGACGAGGGAAAGCGGTGTGCGGAAACACTCTTTTTTGACTATTACCGCCAGCATAGGTTGAGGATAAAAGTTGCGCGAATCTTCAATACCTACGGACCGAGAATGCACCCTCATGACGGTCGGGTCGTGAGCAATTTTATCATGCAGGCATTAAAAGAGGAGGAGATCACGATCTATGGTGATGGAAGCCAGACAAGGAGTTTTTGCTATGTTGACGACCTTATCGAGGGGATCGTTAGGCTGATGAACAGTCCCGATGAATTTATCGGACCTGTCAACCTGGGAACTACCGAGGAGTTTTCTATCCTCTCGCTGGCAGAGACGGTCTTGAGGTTGACCGGTTCACGATCGCGAATCGCCTACAAGCCTCTTCCCGAAGATGATCCGACACAAAGGCAGCCCGATATATCTCTGGCGAGGAAAGAGTTGCATTGGCTTCCTACCCTTGATCTTGTGGAGGGATTGAGCAGGACCATCTCCTATTTCCGGGAGATCGCGAATCGATAGAACGCTCTCGCCGGCCTCTTTTCGCGTCTCAGCGCGCGATCTGCAAGAAGCAAACGGGGGATAAGGTCCGGAGACGAACTGCATAAGAGATCTGTGACGAGACGGAAGATAACGAGGGGATACGGATTATTAGAAGGCTTTCTGGCCCGGAAGAGAGCGGCAATGGTCGATTCCCTCATACCGGAGGATTACCGGGCGGGACGAATACTCGATATCGGGTGCGGCTCTTACCCGCTCTTCTTAGATAGGACACGGTTTGCCGTGAAATACGGGATCGACGGAACCGTCGCCGTGAATGCAGTTCTTCATGATATCACACTCATGCGCTATGACGTCGCTTCGGGAGGCCCCCTTCCTTTTGGTGAGGGCTATTTTGATGTTATTACGATGCTTGCCGTCGTTGAGCATCTTGAACGACGGGAACTTCTCATCCTCATGAAAGAGATATACCGTGTACTGAAATTCGGGGGCTTGTATATCCTGACGACGCCCGCTCCGTGGACGGAACCGATCCTGAGGATTCTGGCAAAACTGAGATTAGTCAGCCCGCTCGAAATCGGGGAACACAAGGAAGCTTACTCACGGAGGAGAATGATCGAGATTCTCCAAAACGTGCCGTTTCCGTTAGAACAGATCAAACTCGGACATTTTGAACTCTTTCTGAATACGTGGGCAGTGGCGAAGAAATAAACGCGACCATGATGGGCGGTTCCCCTTTTTTCTTCGGATGGGTTTATCATGACAGGGGATTAACGTTCTCCTGGAACAAATACTGAGGAGTGAAATGAAGCTATCGGTTGTCGTCCCCGTGTACAATGAAAAGAATACGATACGGGAAATTTGCGAGCGCGTAAGGGCAGTAGACATAGAAAAAGAAATTATCATCGTGGATGATTGTTCAACCGATGGTACGAGGGAAATAGTCCGCGAAATGGCAAATGAAGACACTCGAGTATATTTTCATGCGGAGAACAGGGGCAAAGGCGCGGCCTTGCGGACGGGGTTTGAAAAAGCGACGGGTGACATCCTCATCGTGCAGGATGCCGACCTCGAGTATAATCCTGAAGAATATCCTCGTTTGGTCAAGCCTGTCCTTGAAGGCAAAGCCGATGTGGTCTATGGTTCACGGTTTGCAGGAGGAGAGGAACACAGGGTCTTATTCTTCTGGCACATGGTCGGAAACAAATTCTTGACGTTGCTTTCCAATATGCTTACCAATATAGATTTAACCGATATGGAGACCTGCTACAAAGTGTTCAGGCGTGATATCTACAAAAGGATCATCATCGAGGAGAATCGCTTTGGTTTCGAACCCGAAATCACCGCAAAGGTCTGCAAGCTCAAGGCGAGGATCTATGAGGTGGGCATATCCTATGCGGGAAGAGACTACAACGAAGGGAAAAAAATTGGTTGGAAAGACGGCATCTCAGCCCTCAGATGCATAATAAAATATAATATCTTCCGGTAGGCGTGGGGCGAATCTTCTGCGGATGAGACGATTCTCATGCCCCGCAACGGCCGGAGAATAGGGCTCTCATCGTCCTACCATGACGGGAAACCTCAGAGCCGAATCTCCGTGCCCCCGCTGCATAATCTTGCCGACATGCTTTCGGGCTTTTCTTCACGGGGCTCCACAATGAGAACAGGGCGTCGGGACTCCTTTATGATCTTGTCTGCTACCCCGCCTGAAGTGCCGAGAACAATCATCTCTATGTCGTTATCTCTCTTGAACTTCAGTATCTCTGCGTGGGGAGACCCCTTCAAGAGACGGTATTCGATGTCCCCGTGGCCTCCGGATTCTTTAACGCAACGCTCCAGTTCCCTCAAAGCCTTCGACTCCATCGTTCTATGGAGTTCGTCCATATTCACCCTTGGAGCGTACCATTCGGTCATCTTTTCTAGATCCTGAACGACATGCACGATATAGAGCCTTGCTCCGTAACGCTTTGCCAAATCCGCGGCGAAAGAAACCGCCTTTACCGTCTTCCCGGGAAAGTCAGCAGCAAAGAGAATCTTCTTGATCTCCATGGGAAACCTCCTTTACTCCTCGACCATTTCAAGAACGAGGTCACCGTAGTTATCTTCTACCGGCTTCTTCACTTGAAGCAGGTCATAGCATCTCTTGACGGCCGTGATGAAGACTACCGCCACGAGCGCCATAATGATGACTGAGAGTGCGGCGAGCAGATATTTGCCCTTTGGCAGATAGTTCATCATGATGTTCAGATAGCCCGCATACATGGTGACAAAGGCCATGAAGATGCCCGGCAGGGCGGTGATCCACGCGTATTTCACCTTTCCCATCCTGATCAGCATGATCGTCCCTATGATGAAGGCGCTGGAGGCAAGGAGCTGATTGCTCATGCCGAAGAGGGGCCAGATCGTCGCGATGTCGCCGGTATAGACGAGATACCCCCACGAGCCGGTGAAGAGAAGGCTCGTTATGACTATGCCGGGCATCCATCTCTTCTCCAGAAATTTCGGAATAGCCTTCCCGATCATCTCCTGGAGAAGGAATCTTCCGACCCTGGTGCCGGTGTCGACAGCCGTCAATATGAAGACCGCCTCAAACATAATGGCGAAGTGATACCAGTAGGACATGAGCCCCTTCATGAAGGGCACGGCCGAGAAGATATAGGCCATGCCCACTGCGAGCGAGACGGCTCCCCCCGGTCTTCCCTGGATCTTTTCGCCGACCTGCAGAGAGAGTTCCGGGAGATGCACCGTGGTCATTCCAAGCTTCTCGAATACCGCTGGCGGAGCATTGATCGCAAAGTAGTCAGCGGGGACGAGGACGCATGCAGCGATCAGAGCCATGACAGCGACAAAGCCCTCAACAAGCATCGCTCCGTATCCGATAAAGAGGATATCTCTCTCATTGCCGATCATCTTCGGTGTCGTCCCTGAGCCGATGATTGCGTGGAACCCTGACAGGGCCCCGCAGGCGATCGTGATGAAGACGAAGGGGAAGACCTTTCCGGGGATGACGGGCCCGCCGCCACTCACATACTTGGTGATCGCGGCCATCTGGAATTCAGGCTGGACGAGGCATATCCCCGAGGCGAGCAGCACGATGGTCCCCACCTTGAGGTACGTCGAAAGGTAGTCCCTCGGACAGAGGAGAAGCCATACGGGAAGAACCGAAGCAGCGAAGCCGTATAGCGGAATGATGATCGATATCTGTTTCTTGGAGAGCGTGAACAGCGAAGCCAACGCCGGGTTTGAAGCAACAGAGGGACCTGCCAGTATCGCGAGAAGGAGAAGCGATACACCGATAACACTGCCCCCCTTCACATCACCCGGTCTTATCTTGTACATCCAGATTCCCATGAGGAAGGCGATCGGCATAGTGGCAAAGACGGTAAATGTTCCCCAGGCGCTTTCGAACATGGCGTTCACCACGGCGATCGAAAGCCCTGCAAGGGTGAGGATGAGGATGAAGAGAAAGGCGATGGAGGCGACTGCCCCCGCTGTTTTCCCTATCTCACTTTCGGCGATTTTGGAGAGACTCCGGCCCCTATGCCTCACCGAGGCAAAGAGCACTACCGTGTCGTGGACCCCTCCTGCTACGACCGCTCCTATCAGTATCCAGAGGGCACCGGGGAGATATCCGAATTGCGCAGCGAGCACCGGACCCAGGAGCGGTCCGGCGGCGGCTATCGCAGCGAAGTGGTGTCCGAACAATACGTACTTGTTCGTCTTATGGTAGTCATGACCGTCCGCCATGGAAACGGCGGGCGTATCCCTGTCCTCCTTGAGACCGAGTACTCTCCTGGCGATGAACAGGCCGTAAAACCTGTAGGCCACGGTGAATAACAGCAGAGCAACGAAAACCAGTGTCAAGGCATTCATCTGAAAAACCTCCTCAAGGTTGATTGTTGCCGATGCCAGGGGAAATGCCCCTGTCTTCCTTTCACGATACGAGTTCCCTATTCATGAATCGGTATTGATGATCTTCCACCGATACCTCGTTGAAAATTGGTCCCGTCTTAAACAGGGTTCCCCGCCTCCTCTATCTTCTCAGGTCTGACGACGGGATTGCGGATCACGCCGATTCGCTCGATCTCCACCTCTACTATGTCCCCGTCTTTGAGAAAGACCGGGGGTTGCCGCTTAAACCCCACTCCCGAAGGGGTCCCCGTGGCTATGAGATCGCCCGGCTCGAGGGTCATCAGTGAGCTCAGGAAGGCGATTGTCCGTGTGACCGGGAAGATCATGTCACGGGTGTTCCCTTGCTGCAAAGTGACGCCATTCACCCGTGTCGTGATTCGTAAGGCCTGGGGATCGGGAATGGAAGATGCCGGCACGATTCCCGGGCCCATCGGCGCGAAGGTATCGAGGCTCTTTCCGGCGGTCCATTGGCTCGTCTCCAGCTGAAGGTCACGAGCGCTGACATCGTTCATGATCGTATATCCGGCAACAAAGCGAAGCGCTTCCTCTTCGGAGACGTTCCTGCAACGCCGGCCGATAACGACGGTAAGCTCACCCTCGTAGTCAATCTGAGAACTGATTCGGGGGAGGACAATGGGACTGGTAGGACCGGACAAGGCGTTGCGGAATTTGGCGAATAACGCGGGAACCCGGGAAATGGGCATGTGCAGCTCCCGGGCATGCTCATGGTAATTCAGTCCCAGACAGATAATCTTGTCGGGGTCGGGAATCGGCGGCCCGACTTCAATCGACTCAACCGGCATACGACGCTCGCTTCTCTCTGCGAAGGCGGCTTTGGCACGATGGAGCAACTGATCAATCGCCGAGCCTCCCTTTTCGAGAAGACCGCGTACCGTCGATGGAGCCTCAGGAGAGCCGGGATCTAGCTCGGCAGCGTCGAGAAGGAGTGAATCGCATACGATTCCCGCACGCCATGGCCTCCGCGACCGATAACTGACAATGTGCACGTTAATCCTCGAGCTTGTGATCGTATCGGAAAAAGTATAGCAGATTCTATCGGGAGAAAAACAGACGCGAGCGGGGTCATCGGGGAAACGATAATGATCTGCAACGCCGCCTGAGGCGGCATGTTCGAGCTGGGTCCGGTCCCTGTTCTAACCCGCTCTTAAGTGAAGCTGACGAGAAGATGTTCCTGACTATAGAGTGCTCTTTTGATGGCGCGCTGCGCCTGGACAACCGCAGATGCGGTAACGTCCAAGAAACTATCGACCCTGAAGATTACCGTGAATGCATTGTTACCCGGGAGAACCCTCGTTACCCCATCGATGCCGTGAAGCACATCGAGTTCCTCGAGGGTCAGGGGTCGATTATATACGATAAGAGAAAATGTCGCTCCACCATCTTCAACCGTCATAGCATCCTTCCTTTCTTTCATCCTAATTTCTTGGCAACCTTGGAGTCCTTATTTCGTGTTCATGCTGCCCATTCGCGAATCCTCAGATGTACCACCTTTGAAGAGACTATACCGCATGATTATGAACTTTCGATGAAGAAGGAATTAAGTTAATTTAATCGAGATGCGCATCAGAGGGATGCCGTGGCGGGAATGCCGAAGAACAGCGTAAACGCTTTCTTTGTGGCGTGATCTAAAATCGCGATCACCGTCGCAAGATCGAAGGAGACTCCAAACATGACGAGGACGGCGGCTACCATACTCTCGTAGATACCGATAGCACCCGGCGTGGCCGGAACGATCTTCCCCATGTTTCCGGTCGATACCGCGAGTATAATGGAGAGCAGCGGAATATGAGCGGCGACAGCGCGAGAAATCATGTAGCAGGTCAGTCCTTCGAAAAACCAGATCATGATGGAGAAAACGATGGAGACGGTCATTAACCGCCGCTCCGAGACAATGGCATGATAGCTGTCATAAGCATCCTTTATCTTCCCCCCTACGGTCTTACAAAAGGTATTCAGAATATGTTTATCTACGAATCTCTCGATGAGCGCGGAAAGTGATTTATTCCTGTCGAGGAGCGTCAGGCCCATCGGAATAGTGATGATGAGAATGCAGGCGAAGATTACGCCCTTTATCCATCCAAGGGAAATTCTTTCGGTCGATACGAGAACAGCAGCTAAAGACAGGAACAGGAGGGCCACCATGTCCAATATCCGCGTCTGGAGAATAATCGCTGCAGACCTGCCGATGGTGATGCCTCTGATTCTCAGATATCCTACGGTTGCGACATCTCCGAGCTTTGCCGGGAAGATCGCATTTAATGCATATCCGGAGATATACAATTTAAACAGGTCGCGGATCTTGATTTTTGTTCCCGCGTGCGCCGTAAATCGCTCGAGCCTCCATGTCCTGAATATCCAGGATATTCCATAGGCCGTCAATGAGGCCGCAAACCAGGAGGGTGACGCGTGGAGAACTATGTCCACAAATCGCTCCAATCCGGCGTGATGGATCAAGGCCGCGAGGATGCCGACACCGACGATGAAAGCGATTGCGTGGTATTTCCACGATCTCTGGCGTCTCATGCCTTCATCTTTGCCGGATTCGGTCTTTGCACGGATAGATCATACAGTATAAGACAGAGCAAAGTGAAATAGATGGTGTCAAGGAAATGTTCAAAGTAGTGCGACGCGAGCAGGTATGGGACCCCGAGCCTTCCCTCAACCGCGAAAGACGATTTCTGCGCGAGATTTCCGATTCCCGCCCTTAGGGGCAGATGAGTTTGATAGAACACCGCGATCACGAAAACAGTTGCGAAGAAGGTATGGTTATTTGCCTATCCCCTGGATACATACAACTCATCCGATGAAATAATACTTGGCGAACAGCGTGCTGAGAACGACAAGAAGCGATGAAGAGGTCATAAGAGCTATATCCCTCAGGATGGCGGTCTTCTTCAATAAACATCCGCCATAGATCGCGAGAGGGAAAAAGACCATCGAATACCTGCCCATGCTCATGAAGGTTCCGGTCGAAAGAGGAATGAGCACCGCAAGCAGACCCCACACTGAATAAATCCGGTAATTCTTCAAGAAGAGAAAGAGGATACTTGCGCCGAGGAGTATTCCGGCCGGCACAATATTCATGACGTTGTAAAGGTCCGGATGCATTTCGGAAAGCAGACTCGAAAAGTTGCCGACACGGTCTTTCCAAGCGATCTGGACCCTGATGAAGGCATCCCAGTGTCCGAAGGAAATTTGCTGGTAAGCTGCAAAGCAGACAAATCCGGATATCGCGACCAAACCCCATACGACCAGATTCAGAAGTTCCCTTCCTTTTAGCGGCGACTTCTTCTTGGGAAAGGGGATCACCCTGGTGAAGAGATAGGACAGACCCAACGCGGGCACCACAAAAAGGCCCGCAAGCCTCGTCGCTGTCATCAGGAAAAGTCCGATTGCGGAGAGCATCGTCTTTCCTTCCCTGAACATGAAGAAGGAAAAGAGACAGAGGCACAAGAACAGTGATTCAGTATAAACGGATGAAAAAAAAACGCCAAAGGGAAAGAATGCCATAAGCATGGCCGTAAGATCGGGATTAGAATCGGGGTGGTATTTTTCCGTATACCGGTGGAGGAGCAGGAGAGCGACGAGAAAGCAGGCATTCGAAATTATGATGCCACTCATGAGAGGTGACAGCTTCGTGATATCGTCGACGATTCTGATCAACAGGGGGTAGAGTGGAAAGAAGGCGATATTGTGTGTTTTGCCGTCGGGAAGGTAGTGGTAACCGTTGAGGACAATATCGATATAGTAGCCGGCATCCCACCGCGCCAGCGATTCCCACCAGGTCTTTTCAAGAACCTTGTTCGAAAGATCGGCCGGAAAGGAAAGGAACTTCCTCCCCAAGAAGATACCGATGACTACACAGGCGCGTGAAATGACAAAGACCGTCAAAACAAAGAAAACGTTACGCAGGGTCCTTTTCATAAATATCGTTTCTAACGGCTCGCGGCCGGATACCTGCAAGGGCTCGCTTCCACTGCCCGGCTTCGATAATCAGGTGAATCTCCTCTTCTCGCAGCTTCTTTAAAAAATTAGAATTATTATAGCAGGTTTGAAAGGTGCGCTGGGTTGAAGCAGTCACAAAGTTATACTCACCATTTGGGCGCAGCTTAGGCGAGTTCACGGATAACTCAATCCGAGGACTCTGGCAGTAGTTTGAGATGCACTTCCTATGGCTGAGACAGCAGAGAGAAGTGAAGTGAGACTAAGGAAACCAATGGAAATCACCAACTTCGTAATGTCGTCAGACGACCCTTGCAGAGCTTTTACTGTTGTGGTTGACAAGCTTACGATCTTGTGATAAACACATATCAGAGGGGAATTATAAAGCACGTCATAACGCACAGAAAGGAGGCGATGTTATGCAAGACGCATTGGTACAACGAGCTTACACGGCTGTCGTGGAACATTTTGTGAAGACTGGGCGGGCACCGCACTATACCGAGCTTGCGGAAATCCTCGGCGTGCGACCAGACGAGGCCAGGCAGGTGCAGCATAGGGCGGCGGAGTCCTCCGTAGCCTGCTGGTTTGTTAGAGACACAGATTACGTCGAGTCATGGGCGCCTTTTTCCAACGTGCCGACGCATAATCGTGTAACGATCCAGGGGGAACAGAAGTGGTACGGACAGTGAGGGATCGAAGTGCTGGCCGTGCGCTGGCTTTTCCCTGGTAAGGAGATCCATATCGACACGAGTTGCCTTGATTGTGGGCAACCCATCCGTATCCGCATGCATGACGAGGAGATCCTCGAAGTCAATCCGCCAACGACCGTAGCACATATGAATATTCCGTTCGCCAAGGCTTTAACGGGAGAAGTGACCTGGGGTTCGGCTTGAAGCCGCATGAATCTCTTCCGGTCGGAAGAACACGTGAAGAATTGGTCGCTTTATGATTCTGTCTCGGCTGATTCCATCATGCCCCTGTCCAATTGGGCAACGGCGTTTAGCGGGCCTCTGCACAGGAATCGTCTGCAGCCTGACTATCTCTCTCGGTTGAGGGAATATGCATCCGAGTTGATCTTGTCGCTAAAGAAGCTAGGTAAGGAGGGACCCTTCTGGACACCGGGATAGCGTTCGCAGGAGGATTCGGGAGATGGCTACAACGAAGGACGTGATAGAACGCCACTTGAAGTGTTTTGGCGAGGGGGACCTCACGGGTATTCTGTCTGACTACGCAATGGATGCGGTTCTCTTTACGCCGAATGGCCCGCTCAAGGGCCCCGACGCGATCAGGCCGATATTTGAGCAGCTGCTTGCGGAGTTCGGAAAACCCGGGGCCGCATTCTCCATGAAGCTGCAGTCGGTCGAAGGCGACTATGCCTACATTCTTTGGACAGCTCAGACGGCCGACAATGTCTACGAACTGGCAACCGACACGTTCGTCGTGCGGGACGGCAAGATCGTTGCCCAGTCATTCACCGGCAAGATTACGCCCAAGGGCTGAAAACACGTATTGATTCCGGAGGCTGCCCTACGATGCAATTCCGGCAGGCCTCTTTTATTTGGGGCTGCGTCCGTGGACTTTCATGACAAGACTCAGCCTGACGACTTATAGTACATGAGTTGGCGGGCATAGGGCGAAAGGGCCTTGATGGTATCCCGCATCTCTTTCTCGTTCATCGGTCGAAAGGCACTCGCAATCCTCACATTCTCCTCAAGCTGCGTCAGGTCATCACAACCGATGACGGTGGTCGTGATCTGCTGCGATAGGGCGAAACGATAAAAGGTCTCCATTGTCCATTGTTCCGGCAGTCTTGCCGCAAGACCCCGCAGATAGACCTTCATACCGATGATCCCCATGTTATTGCTGTTCGCGAGCGGAATGATGTCATGTATGAAACTCTTATATTCCGGCTCGGCCGGGTTCACCGGCATTAGTACCGTATCGAAGGCGAATCTTTCTATGCAAGTCTTGATTATTGAGGGATCCTGGTGTCCGGTCACCCCGATGAACCTCACCATACCTTTCTCCTTCGCCTGGACAAAGGCCTCGAGGGCCCCATCATGGCCGAAGATCTCCTCAATATCCTTCTTCGTCCTGACATCATGTATCTGCCAGAGGTCGAGATGGTCGGTCTTCATGTTCCGTAATGTCTCCTCGAGATGGAGAAGGGCTCCCCTCCTGTCCCTCGCGTGCGATTTGCTCGCAAGGAATATCTCTTTTCGCCTTTCTTTTAATGCTGTTCCGTAATAGGCCTCGCTCCCTGAATAGGCCCGCGCAGATTCGCAGTAGGTAATGCCGAGGTCAATGGCCTTGTTGATCAGTGCATAAGCCTCCTTTTCATATCCGAAGGTTCGCAATACGCCCTCTCCTCCCAGTCCGAGGATAGTCACATCAGTTCCCGTCCTCCCCAGTCGCCGCTTCGGGATATCCATGAAAAAAGTATAGCAGATAGCGGTACTTCCGGATACGCCTTGCGGGAGAGGAGATTTTGTGTTACATCTGAATTATGGAGAGGCTCATCGAAGACAGCGGACTGAGAGACAGAAGCTATGTTTTCGAAAGCAGATCGGCAGCGGGGAGACTGCTTGCCGAAAGGCTCAAGAAATACGGAGCCGGCGGATTGATCCTTGCGATACCGTCCGGGGGCGTTCCCGTGGCAGCCGAAATAGCAAGGGCGCTCTCCCTGCAGATGGATGTGATTGTCGTGAGGAAACTCCAGATACCCGACAACCCCGAGGCCGGATTTGGCGCCATGGGGCCCGACGGAGCTGTCATCGTTAATGAAGAATTGCTGGGTCATTTGAGGCTGACAGAGGAAGCGGTTCAGGCGCAGATCGAGAAGACCCGGGCTGTGATCCTGAAGAGAGTGGAGCTTTTCAGGGGAGGGCGGCCTTTTCCGTCCTGCGGGAACAGGGTCGTGATTCTCGTTGATGATGGGCTCGCGTCTGGCTATACCATGCTCGCCGCGCTCCGGTCTCTCAAGAAGGAGAGGCCCTCCCGGGTTGTCGTGGCTATCCCCACGGGATCGGAGAGGACGCTAAAGAGAATCCTTCGAGAAGCCGATGAAGTGGTATGCCTCAATGTGAGAAGCGGTTTTTCCTTTGCGGTCGCTGACGCGTATAGAAAATGGTACGACCTTACCGACGGAGAAGTTTTGACGATCCTCAGGGGTCAGCACATAATAACGTAATGGTTCGGAGGTGATAGTATGGGTTATTCACAGGTGGCTTTGGAAGACAAGATCCTCGAGATGTATCCCGAGATCAGTAAACATGATATCTCCCTCAGTATCGGCTTCGACAAGGAAAAGAATGCCTATGTAGTCGGACTTCGGAAAGGGGACATAAAACGGTACGCGTTTCTCGATAAGAAGGATGCTGACTCCTGCATGAACGGCAATGTATGCATCTATCTCGGTTTCTTGATGGGTCAGTATATTTCCGATATCGAGACTGAGCTGAAGAGCCGGATATAACGCGAAACCGCCGGCGTCATTGCAACGAGTGCGGTATCATGATAGCATATGATATCAGGACACACTATTTCTACGGAGGTTATTATGAACATCTATGACGAGATCGCGAAGGTGGCGCATGAACTCTTTATGAAGAGGGGATATGCTCATGGTCATGACATTGAAGACTGGCTTGCAGCGGAGAGGATCGTGAAGGCGAGGCACGCTTCGAAGTCGACGGAAGCGGGGGGGGCCGGAAAGGCGAAAAAGAGGACTCCCGCCAAGGCTGCGGGTGAGAAGGCCGCGAAACCGGCCCGTAAGACAGTAGCCTCGAAGGCGAAGGGCACCACGACGAGGAAGAAGAAGACGGAGTGATCGAAGCGCGCTTCTACGAGAAGATCGGAAATGGGAAGGTAAAGTGTTTCCTCTGCGCCCAATACTGCACGATCTCTCCGGGCAGGAGAGGGATATGCGCCGTCAGGGAGAACAGGGACGGCATATTGTACAGTCTCGTCTACGGAAAGGTCATAGCTCGGCATATCGACCCGATAGAGAAGAAGCCCCTCTTCCACTTCCGTCCCGGCTCACGATCCTATTCGATAGCGACCGTCGGCTGCAATTTCAAGTGCCAGCATTGCCAGAACTACGAAATATCCCAGTATCCGAAGGAGCGTCCCGACATCCCCGGGGAGGAGATGACACCGGAGCAGGTTGTCAGGGAAGCCGAAGCAGCGGGCTGTAAGAGCATATCCTATACCTACACAGAGCCGACGATCTTCATGGAGTTCGCCTATGACTGCGCGCGCCTCGCCCATGAGCGGGGGATCGAGAACGTCTTTGTCAGCAACGGATATACCGGGCCCGAGGCAACGAGGCTCATCGCACCCTACCTCGACGGCAATAATATCGATCTGAAGGGAGACGATGCCTTTTATAAAAAGATAGTGGGGGCGAAACTTCAGCCGGTCCTCGATACCATACGGCTCATGAAGGATCTCGGGATATGGGTCGAGATTACTACCCTCATCATACCTACGTATAACGACTCTGAAGACTATCTGCGGGGGGTCGCCGATTTCATAAAATCAATCGATCCGGCAATGCCCTGGCACGTGACCCAGTTCTATCCGACGCATCAGCTGCTCGACAAACCGAGGACGCCCCTGAGTACCCTCCGCAAGGCGCGGGAGATCGGACTGAAGGCGGGTCTGAAATATGTTTATGAGGGAAACGTGCCCGGAGAAGGGGGAGAAAATACCTACTGCCCTTCCTGCAAGGAATTACTCATCGAGAGGCTCGGATTCGCACTGACGAAGATCGGGATGAAGAATTCTGTCTGCCCGAAGTGCGGGACCCATATCGACGGCATCGGCATGCCCTGAGCTTCAGGACTTCAACCTCTCCGGAACAGGATTCCCCTTCTTGATCTGCTCCATCGCCTCGGCGAGTTCGCCTTCGCTGTATGCGTACATGAGGTCGGCGGAGAGGACGTGGGGCATACCCTGAATGCGCTCCAGTTTCGCCATCTCGTCTCCGATAGTCTCACCTTCGATAGTGGCGACAATCCTGCCCGAGGCATCGGAGAAATGGACCTCGCAGAGATCAATGGAATTTATGCCGGCAATCACCTCATCCCGGTATTCCGGCGCCGTCTTCACCACGATACTCGAGACATTCATCGCGACCTCCATCACCCAATCATTCCGCCTGAACACCCTCATTCAGGATATCAAGAAGGTTTGAACTCTCCTTCCCCTTCTTATCCCTGAATTCGCCCTTAAAGAGATTCTTTACCGGGGGTTGGACGTTGACCTGCAGCACGTGGCACTGCATGCAGTTATACCGTTTGCCGTCGAGCTTCCCCTTGAGGTCTTCGCCGGTGTCGAGATTCGTGAGGTGCGATCTCGGGATCGGGGTCGCGCCCATGCTCTTCGCATATTCAGGCATATGACAGCTCATGCACATGTTGTTTGTTTCGGCTATAGGCAGCATTCCGGTGATGTCGTGGGGTATCAGCGGCGGACTGTTCTCAAAGGTCCTCTTGATCTTCTTGGACTGGCCGGGCGCGTCCTGAGGATATTCCCCATGTTCCGGTCTGACCTTCTCTTCTTCGTATATCGATTCTTTTCTGATTCCGAGG
>DASPUT010000251.1 GCA_035622735.1 Thermodesulfovibrionales bacterium
ATACGAGGTTCATCAACGCGAACGGCCTTCCCGGCGTGGGGCAGTATATAACGGCCTATGACTTATCAAAGATCATGAGGGAGGCGATTCGCTTTCCCGTGCTGCGAGAGATACTCAATACGCGGGTCGCCGAGGTGTCGACCCAATCGGGAAAGACGATCTTCATGAAGAATACGAACCGGCTCTTGTGGTCCGATGAAGATATCGTCGGAGGGAAGACGGGTTATACTCGGCAAGCGAGACATTGTTTCGTCTGCGTCGGAGAACGGGGCAACGATACTCTTATCATTGCGCTGCTCGGAACGCCGAGCAGGGCTTTGCTCTGGAAGGAGTCGGAGGAATTGATGGCCTTCGGTTTGAAGGTCATGAACCACGAGGAGGAACCGGTCGTGTATCTTACGGATCACGATTCCGGTGCCGGGAAAATGACGAAGGCCTCCTATACAAAGAAGACGAGGAAAAAGAGAGAAGAGTAGCACCGTATCAAGTTGCCCTCATATCCTTCCCTAACCTGCGGGGGACAACGATGAGAAGCCGCCTCAATTTGCCTTCCTAGCCAAAATGAGAAAATTCGAGATTTCCTTACCTGTTTCGTGTATAATTTTCGTAGCGCATCCGGACATGGAGGCAGTGAGCCTCCGGATCTCATAACATAAGGAGGAGAATTATGGCGGTGAAGAAGAAGACGGCGGTGAAGAAAAAGACAGCGGTGAAGAAAAAGACGGTAGCTAAGAAACCAGTCAAGAAAAAAGCCGTTGCCGCAAAGAAAGTCGTAAAGAAGAAGAGGACTCCTAATCCGGCGTTCATGAAAGCCATGAAGCCCAGCGACGCACTCGCTAAGGTAGTCGGTAATAAGCCGCTTCCGAGGACTGAGGTGACCAAGAAGCTCTGGGCATACATCAAGAAGAACAAGCTCCAGGATGCGAAGAATAAGAGGAATATCAATGCCGATGTGAATCTTCTCGCGGTATTCGGCGGGAAGAGACAGGTCTCGATGTTCGAGATGACGAAGTTGGTCAACAAACACCTCGGCTAATACTTGCTTCCATCGTGATAAAGGCAGGAGGGATGGGTCCTCTCCTGCCTTTTGTTTTAGTGGCCAGGATTTGATCTGACAGACGGTGCACCTTTAAGTCAGAACAGTCAGTTTTTCTCGAAAGCGAGTCCCCTTCGACAACTCATCAAATGTCCACTTCACGGCTACTCGAGAGTTACTGTGAATTGCAACTAGTGAGGATTCACAGAAAAAATGCGCAATAAATAGCCGAGGACACGAATGTGATAAAGCCAGTGCAATGACTTATCGCTGGAAAGACTTAAGAATAATCACCGAAAGCGTTATCCATGGTAAAGCAAGATATATCGCAAGTTTGGACAATAACGTCACGTCAATGAACTTGCGGAAATATTTATATACCTGTGAGATAAAAATGTAGGCCATCATAGCTTGGTATATTGCACAAATTGAGAGACGAATAACTTTAACAGTAACAGAATAATCCGGAAAAGCATTACCCCCAATTATCAAGAGAGTGCCACCGGTAAGCGCAAAACAAACTAAGAAATATATAACAAGGAAGAGAATAAGGAATCTATTTGTCATCTTAAAAAGCAAGCGGCTAAAGACTGCAATTTCCCCCTGTACTCCTTACTTCTAAAGAGTAACATTGGGAATTCATCTTCCCATGTATCGCTGATAGGCCTGAAGAAAACGATCTTTCAGATATGGGTCCGCGTCTTCCGGTCCCCTGACATTCAACTGGAGCTTAATTCTTCCATCGGCCAGCGTCTGTATAGCGATCGTAACGTCTGTGGGCCCCTTCCTACCCAGAATCAGGCCGGTGGTCCTGTCAGCCGTGGAGATAGTGATTCCCGCATCTCCTGCAGCCTTCATCGCGCTTTCCCACACGCGATCATATTGAGACGCCGGGTAGTAGTATGGCTCATACACGACGCAGGCAGAGAGCATCGTTGCAAGAACAGTCACGCCAAGAAGAAAAACCAGATAGGTTCTCGAACATAGTTCTTTCACATCAGTCTCCTTTCCGGGGTGCAAGACAAAATACTTCCTCGCTTTCTGCAAGCATTATAATTCCAGGAGCATGGGTATTGAATACCAAAGGTGCTCTGCCGTGCTCGATCCGATTCCTTTTGTGTGAATTTCATGAAGGAGCATTTCACTCCCCGTTCAATCTGCCTCGAGCCCGAACTTTTTCAGTTTCCTCCAGAGGGAGACCCTGTCTATGCCGAGGATCTGGGCAGCGAGGGTCTTATTGCCTCCGACCTCGCGCAACACCCAGTTGATATATGACATCTCCTGTTCCTCGAGCGAGGGAATCTTACCCTCCTTCTTCCTGAAGGTCCTTATGCTCAGTTCCCTCAGGTCTTCCGGCAGGTGGGCGACTTCGATCGTATTCCCGGATGAAAGTGCGACGCCCCGCTCAATAATGTTTTCGAGCTCCCTGACATTTCCCGGGAAGTCATAGTTCATGATGAGCCCGATCAGATCCTGGGATATTTCGGTGACGCCTTTCTTCATGAGAGCCGCATATTTCTTGAGGAAATAATAGCTCAAGAGCGGGATGTCGTCCCTCCTTTCTGAAAGGGGAGGAATGCGCATCGAGACGACATTGAGCCGAAAGTAAAGGTCCTGTCGGAAATGACCGTTCTTGAGCGAGTCCTGGATATCCCGGTTCGTTGCGGCGATAAATCGCACGTCCACCTGAAGCGGCTCTGTGGAGCCGAGTCGCAGGACCTCCTTTTCCTGGATTACCCTGAGCAGCTTTACCTGCATCGAGGGCGGCATTTCGGTGATTTCATCCAGGAAGAGCGTGCCTCCCGAAGTCGCCTCGATCAATCCCTTCTTCATCGCCATGGCCCCGGTAAAGGCACCCTTCTCATGGCCGAATAGTTCATTGCCGAGGAGCTCCTCGTTGAAGGCGCCGCAGTTGATCGCAAAAAAAGGTCCCGCCGAACGCATGCTGTTGACGTGGATGAACCGGGCAAAGAGTTCCTTCCCCGTGCCGCTCTCTCCGCTGATGATAACATTGCAGTCGGTTGGAGCGATCTGGCGCGCCGTATCGAGCAGGTTCTCCATCAACTGGTTCTGAGTGATGATTGTTACCTTCCCCTGGTAGCTCTCTATCTGATCTCTCAGCTGCCTATTCTCTTTCTTCAGACCCACCTTTTCTGCCGCTTCCCTCACAACCTTTCTCACCTCGTCGAGTTTGAAGGGCTTGGCGATGTAGTAAAAGGCACCGTGCTTCATGGCCTCAACGGCAGACTCAAGGGTGGCGAATCCCGTTATCATGATTACCTCGGTATCGGGATACAAGTCCTGACATTTCTTGAGGATCTGCATCCCGTCAACCTTCTCCATCCTGAGGTCCGTTAACACTACGTCAAAAGGCCGGTCTTCGAGCAGTCGCAGGGCATTTTGTCCGCTCTGAGTCGCCGTAACCTCGTAACCTTCCTTCTTCATGACGTGCTCAAGGTTCTTGAGGGCGATCTTTTCATCGTCAGCGATCAGTATCCTCGTATCGTTCGGCATCAATATTACTCCTTTGTCGGCAGACTGATAAGAAATGACGTCCCCTTCCCGACTTCACTATCGACGGCGATGCAGCCGTCATTCTCCTCTATAATCTCGTGGACGATGAAGAGCCCCAGCCCGGATCCCTTACCGACATCCTTGGTAGTGAAGAAGGGGTCAAAAATCCTGGAGAGGATGTCCGTGGGTATGCCCGAGCCGGTATCCCGTATTTCTATGTCTATCGTATCGTCTTCGAAGGTGCACTTTCCGCGGTATTTGAGATAGTTGAATAGCTCGGCCGTCTTTTCCGTCTTATCAACCGCCCTGTGTTTTTGAGCCTTGATCATGATAGCTCCTTCCGAACCCAAGGCTTCCAGTGCGTTCTTTATGAGATTCAGGAATGCCTGCTGCATCCGCTGTTTGTCGGCAACGATAGTTATCTCGTCGGGAACGGCAAGGGTTATTTCGACTTTGGTTGGGATCTGACCTCTCAGAAACCGGATCGTCTCTTCGAAGAGTTTATTGAGATTCAGCGGTTCTTTTTTGAACTCCTTATCCCGCGAGAATTCCAGAAGGGAACGGACGATATTCCGCGCCCTGTCTGTCTGTTCATCGATCTGTGCGAGGAGCTCTTCTCTGTATTTTTTATCGTTCTCGTCAATCTCCTCCATGAGTATCTGACAGGACGACGAGATGTTCGAGAGGGGGTTATTGAGCTCATGGGCAACCCCGGAGAGGAGGGTTCCGAGAGAGGCGAGTTTCTCAGACTGGATGAGATGCCGCTGCCGTAACTCCAGTTCTTTGAGCACCCTATTAAACGCGCCGACGAGAGAGAGGATCTCTCTTTCCTTCGAGTCAAGAGAGACTCTCTCAAATTTACCCTCCGAGATAACCTTCATGCTCTCCTCGAGTAACTTTAGGGGTTTCACCACCATCCGGGAGAGAACCCCTCCCACCACTGCCGTCAGAAAGACCAGGGCGATGATTGAGAGAATGAGGGCAGTCCGGTACATGGAGAGCATCGCCTGTAAGCTTTGCCGCTCTGTCTTCGAGATCTCTTCCGCCCTCGTGATGATGCCCTTTCCGATCTCCCGTATTCTGGTTTCCAAATGCCTGATCTCGACCACGGGAGGAAGGGGCGTATTCTGCACGCTCTCCTGTCTGAGCGATTCGTCTGCATACTGCTCGATGAGCTCTCGGTATCTCTTCAGATCATTTTGCAGGGCAAGAATCCGTGATGAGGAGGCTATGGTCTCAAAGCCCCCGATATTCCTTTCGAGCAGTTCCTGAGCTTTTGCAAGGTATTTCATGTTCTCGACGTAGTCGCTTCTCTGTTTGTAGAGGAAATAGTTTTTTTCGAACCTCCGTATCTCTAGGGTCGTGTCGAAGAATTCGGAGATCACCGCTCCGAAGATTACTTTTTTCTCGAGATACCTCACCTCTACAAAGGTGGCAACCGATAATCCGACCATGATGGCGACGATCGCAAAGTAACCGAGCCTTATCTTTTGCCTGATACTGGGTTGGAACCTGAGCATCGTTCATTGTATCATCCCATATTGCAAAAAGCAACGAATGGGACATCGCCTGCAACGGCGCACGTGCCCCAAAAACACCCGGCAGGATTTCTCCTTATTCGGGCGAGGATGCCCGGTAAGACTTTTGCTGACCACTAGGGTAGAATATATATGCAAAAACCGGATAGGGGAAAGGAAAGTTCCGGCAGAGATGAATATCTTCAAGAACGCGGACAAGAAACTCCAGACGGCAACGTTGGGAGAATTGCGGGAGACGATCGTCTCTGCCCAATTGCCCGCGCAGATCCTTCAGGTTGCTGAAAAGGAACTCGAGACGCTATCGAAGATAAGCCCGAATACGGCTGAATATACGATAGGGCTGACCTATATAGAATTTCTTCTCAGTCTACCCTGGAACAGAAGGTCGGAAGATAATCTCGATCTCATCAGTGCCCGGAAGATTCTGAACGAGCGTCATTACGGTCTCGATACCGTTAAGGAGAGGATCCTCGAACATCTCGCCGTCAAAATCTTGAACGTGAACAAGAAACCGAGAATCCTCGTGGTGGATGACGAGGATATCGCAAGGAGGAACCTCGAGCATATCCTCGGGAAAGAAGGCTATGCGGTGGTGACGGCCGCTCACGGCGGGGAGGCTCTCGAAAGATTGTCGGAATCGGACTTTGACGTTGTCCTGACCGACCTGCGGATGGAGAAGGTCGACGGCATCGATCTTCTAGAGCGGGTCAGGGTAAGGTATCCTGATACAAAGGTGATCCTGATTACGGCCTATGCTTCGATAGATTCCGCCATAGAAGCGATAAAGAAAGGCGCTTTCCACTATATTACAAAACCCTTTAAGCTCGATGATGTGAGGTCTGCGATCGCGCAGGCCATCGAGAAACGGGTTTCAACGGTGTCATCCAAAGGCTCTATTCTCTGTTTTGCCGGTCCGCCGGGGACGGGTAAAACGTCTCTCGGAATGTCGATCGCCGCTGCGCTCGGAAGACGTTTCGCGAGGATCTCACTGGGCGGGATGAAGGATGAAGCAGAAATCAGAGGACACAGGAGGACGTATGCCGGAGCGCTGCCGGGACGTATAATCGAGGAGATTCGTCGCACGCAGGTCATGAATCCCCTCCTCATGCTCGACGAGGTGGACAAGATAGGCTGTGATTTTAAGGGAGACTCTGCCTCTGCCTTGCTCGAAGTGCTTGACCCCGAACAGAACCGGAGTTTTCTCGACCATTATCTGGATGTTCCCTTTGATCTTTCGAACGTGATGTTTATCGTGACCGGTAACGTTGCCGATAACATCCAGGAGCCGCTGCGGGACCGCATGGAAGTGATCGAGTTCAGCGGGTATACCGAGGATGAAAAGACGGAGATCGGCTTGCGGTACCTGGTCCCGAAGCAGGTCCAGGAGAAAGGGCTGTCGGAATTCCCCCCGGAATTCAGCCGGATCGCCATGCACAAAATTATCCAGGAATACACCCGTGAGGCGGGGTTGAGGAGCCTTGAGAGGGAAATCGCCGCGATCTGCCGCAAGGTGGCCATGGGGTTTGCTCAGCAGAGGGAGACGGCAAAGAAGACCATGGTGACTCCGGAAATGGTAGAGAAGTTTCTCGGCCCGAGAAGGTATTACTTTGAGGTAGCCGATGAAAAACCCCGTGTGGGTGTTACTACCGGTCTCGTATGGACCGAAGTCGGCGGGGACATCATCTTCATAGAGGCTGCGAAGATGAAGGGGAAGAAAGAGCTGATACTCACGGGCTCTCTCGGCTGTGTCATGCGTGAATCTGCCCAGGCCGCCCTGAGTTACATCAGGAGCAACGCCGCATCCTTCTCTATAGCTGAGGACTTCTTCGAGAATCACGACATTCATATCCATATTCCCGCGGGTGCGATCCCGAAAGACGGGCCATCCGCCGGCGTCACGATAGCCATCGCACTCCTTTCACTCGTAACGGGAAAACCTGCTCGTCAGGATATCGCGGTATCAGGGGAGATGACGCTGAGTGGGAGAATCCTTCCGGTGGGAGGGATTAAGGAAAAGATGCTCGCGGCACGAAGGGCGGGATTGAGGGGGGTGGTATTGCCTCTCAGAAACCGCGCTGATCTTGAAGGACTTCCCGAGGACCTGAAGAGCGGTCTCGATATTCACTTTGCGGATAAGATAGAAGAAGTTGCCCGGATTCTGCTCGAAGCGAAATCTCTCTGATCGCCTTCCGTTAGCCCTTCCCGTTCTTATGATATAGGTCATAGCACTGGCGTCCCGGTGCGGATATACTAAGACCGTGATGGAGAATAAGAAAACAGAAAAGGAGAAGAGACCATGAATAAGAGCATCCATGAAGAATGTCCTTCCTGCTCGTCGATCGGGGTAATAGCGGGGAGTGCAGCGGAAGAGAACCCGAGGCTTTCCCATTGGCCGATACAGATCAAATTGGTAGGAACGGTTGCGCCCTTCCTGAACAACGCAGACCTGCTCGTCGCTGCGGACTGTACGGCCTTTGCGGTCCATGACTTCCACAGGGACTTTTTGAAGGACCGGAAGGTTCTTATCGGTTGTCCGAAACTCGACAACGCGATGACCTATGTCGAGAAGTTCACCGAGATTTTCAGCACCATACCGATCAGGCGGGTCTCCTGTCTCAGGATGGAGGTCCCGTGCTGTGGAGGAATGACCGCGGTCCTGAAAGAGGCGATAACGAAATCCGGCAAGGCGATTCCCCTCACGGAGACGATCATCGGGGTGAAAGGCGACCTCCTCGGTGAGCGACAGGTGATCGGTTAGGGGAGGGTTGCGATGACGGAACTCAATGTCACGGAAATCGTCCCGAAGGAGCGGCACCCCCTGATATTCGGGACCTTTGATGCACTTGGGGGCGGGGAATCCTTCATTCTCGTGAATGACCATGATCCGAAACCGCTCTATTACCAGCTCCTCCACGAGAGGGAAGGCCTCTTCTCCTGGGAGTATCTCGAACAGGGGCCTGAGCGCTGGAAGGTAAGGATAACGAGGAAGAAGGGACTATGACGGGGGTCATGGTTTTTGCGGCAGATTCGGGGTATCGTATGGGAGATATTCTCGCAGACCATTGAACAAAAAAAGGAGGTCTCATGGTGTCGACGAAAAAGGTGGTAACAAAGGATTCGATAATCGGTGACGTGATAAAAGAGAGCGCGGCGGCGAAGAAGGTGATAGAGAAATATTTCGGCAACGGCTGTTTCACGTGCCCCGGGATTAATATGGAGTCGATAGCCTTCGGCTCGATGATGCATAACATAAACCCCGAGACCGTGGTCAAGGAGATTAACGAGGCGGAGGAGTAGTATGGAGGTTACGTGCTTTGTCTGCGGCAGGACTGATAAAAACTTCGTCTACCTCAATTGCATCCACGAGGGTGATAATAAGCTTGTCTGCGCCCGTTGTCTCCCGGTCCTGATACACGGGGCTCATTGAGACGGCAGAGGGTCTCGGGACAGACGATCTGTCATTCCCTGCCGGTCGTTCACGAGGGGCAGTCTGACCCTGAAGGACGCGCCTTTTTCTCCGCTTTCGACAGACACGGCGCCCCGATGAGACACAACGATCTTGTGGACGATGGCGAGACCCAGGCCCGTTCCCCTGTCTTTTGTGGTATAGAAGGGAAGGAATACCTTGTTCCGGATCTCTTCAGGGATTCCATGTCCGGTGTCGGATATGGTAATTTCGACTGAATCCCCGTCGGCCGAAAATCCGAAGTTCAGCTCGCCTCCGGTGGGCATCGCTTCTACCGCGTTTTGGATGAGGTTCGTGAAGGCCTGTCTCAGCTGTATCTCGTCGCCGAGAACGAGAGGCATCCCGTCGATGCCGAGAGAGACCCGTATCTCCTGATGAGCCGGTGCGATATGCATGACGCAATTCTTTATGAGTTGCGAGAGATCCACGGCCGAGACCTGTAATTCCGTCGGCTTCGCGAAGGACAGGAAATCGGCGATTATTCTGTCCATGACTCCTATCTCGTGAGACACGGATTCCAAAATGGGGATCATCGAGGGGTCTATCTTCTTCGAGAGCAGTTTCGTGTACCCTGCTATCACTGCCATCGGATTTCTCAGTTCGTGCGCCATGCCTGCCGCCATCTCGCCGAGGCTTGAGAGCCTGTCTCTCAATTCGGCCTGTGACTGCAGCGCCTTCAACTCCGTGAGGTCCGTGAAGACGAGCAATTGTCCTATCGTCTCGCTCTCCGCGTTCTTGAGAGGCGTCAGGGTGAAGCCGATATGGAGCTTCCTCCCCGAGGTCGTCCTGTAGAGGAATTCCTCTCTCCCGGCGAAGGTCTTCCCTTTCAGGAGACCCGTGAGCGGCTCCCGGAAGACATCGTCGCAAGGCCTTCCCCTCGCATCCTCAGCCTTCACTTCAAGGATCCTCTCGGCTGCTGAGTTCACTTTCGTCACGACGAGATCGCCGTCGAGACTTATGACACCGCTCGGTACACTCTGGAGGATATACTCGTTATAACTCTGGAACACATCCGCACGTTCCTCGGCCTTCTTCCGAAGGGTTTCGAGTTCTTTTTCTTTTTCCTTGAGTCGTGCGACGAGTTCATGAAAGGTATCGACAATGAAGCCGACCTGTGAGCCGTCTTCCCGCTTCATGACTTCCCTCGCCCTTCTCACTCTTGCCATCGCGAGGAACACAAGGGACAGGAAGAAGAGACCGAGAAAGAGGAGGATCGATATGAAGAGCAGTGTCTCCTTCATCGGTGAAGATAGAGGGCCAGCAACTCTTGGCCGAAGAAGAGGGTTAGGAGCGCTCCGAACGCAAGGAAGGGACCGAAGGGCACCTTTGTCTTCCTCCCTTTTCCCCTGAAGACCATGAGGAATAATCCCACAAAGGAGCCGAAAAGGCTGCCGGCGAAGGTTGTGAGGAGAACGGACTTCCAGCCGGTGAACGAACCGACCATCGCCATCATCTTGATGTCTCCCCCCCCCATTCCCCCGCGGCTCAGTACAGCGATCAGGTAGAAGAGGACGCCTCCGGAGACGGCACCGATCACTCCTTCCTTGAGACCGAGGAGTGAGTCTCTCGCAAAAGGGTCAGGGAGGACGAAGGAAGCGGCGATGAGGCCGATGATAACACCCGGGAGCGTTATGAAATCAGGGATTATCTGGAAATCCAGGTCGATAAAGGCGATGACGATCATGGCCGAGCAAAAGAGGCAGAGAAACGGCAGGTGCCATCCAAGGCCGTAGCGCCATGCCGCAATGACATAGAATATCGCGTTGAGTGCCTCTACGAGAGGATACCGCG
>DASPUT010000252.1 GCA_035622735.1 Thermodesulfovibrionales bacterium
ACAGCGACCCTCTCAATCTCAGGGGGAGTTCCTTTGTAGATGATGTCTTCCTTCCATCCCATACGCTGAACATCCTTTCCAAGAGCGAGTTGGAAAAGGCCGCCTTTGATCCCTTTGAGACCGGAGCGAGCGATGAATATCAGAGAGAAATCCAGAAGCTTTCGAGGTTTGACGGTGCGGAAAGGGTCATCATCCCTGTCTCGGCGTTAAAAAAAGATTGCGACGACGACTCTGTCGACAAAATGTATTATCTCATCATTTTCGAACTCATGACCTCGGATATCATCTCCGAAGAAGAATACCGTCGGTTCATCGCGACCCTTCAAGAGCAGTCACTGCAGTACCTGTCAACGGGACAGTACGGGCAAATCCTCCAGATTCTCAAGCTCCTGCGGATGAATCTCGAAAACAACAGGTTTGGCGAGATAACGTCAGAAGCACTAAAGACCTATTATACTCGGGAGTTTTTGCTCGGCTTTATCGATTCTCTGAAGATAATGGGAAGACAGGTGAGAGAAGAAGCGTGGACGCTCTGTGAATTTTACGGTGAGATAATCATCCCGTTCCTTCTCTCCGCCCTCGTGGAGGAAGACACAAAGGCCTTCAGGAGTTTACTCATGGGATTCCTGAAACAATTCGGTGAAGCAATCGTCCCCTATGCATTAAAGGAACTTGATGATGCAAGATGGTTTGTGAAAAGGAATATGCTCTCTCTCCTCGTCGGATGCAAGAGCAGGGAGATCATACCTTACGTAAGGCCTTATTGCAGCCACGAAAACGAGAAAGTAAGATGGGATGCGATAAAGTGCCTCTTAGGTTTTCAGGACCCGAGCGGGCACGAGATGCTCAGGCAATATCTGCAATCAGGTTCCAGGGAAGAACTGGAACAGGCCACAACGCTCGTCGGCATTTTCAGAGTAACCGAGGCGATACCTGATCTCATAAAACTGTACCGGAGAGAAGGAGCGATAAAGACGGATTTGAGCTTAAAGCTTTTGATTATTCAGGCTCTCGGAAATATCGGGGACCAGAATTGCCTCGGTCTCTTTCGGGATATCCTGTCCGCGAAAAGTCTCTTCTTTAAGAAAGACGTGCAAAGGATGAAGGAAGAAGTATACAAAGCATTGAAGAATTTTCCTTACGAGGAGATTAAGGCCATTGCCCTCAAAGGGGCGCAGTCCAGGAACAAATTCATTAGTGAGGAATCCCTGCGGCTCAGAAAAATGAGGGGAAAATAAATGGAAAATATCATGACCTTCCTAGTAACGATCACCACCGCCATTTCGAATTGCTCCTTGTACTCGAAGAACCATCCCTCTGTCGATGAGTTCACGAGGAGGGCTGCCAAGGTGTTGGACATTCTTCTGCGAGAGGCGGGACGCCTCGATATTATGCATGTGGAAAATAAGCTTATCATTAACGAAATGCCTTTTGCCGCAACCGGATTGCAGGATAGCAAGCTGATGAACAGGCTCAAGAGAAAACGGGTCTCCTATGTAAAATTCCTGCCTGCCGTCACTGTCGATGAATTAAAACAATTTGTGAGCGAATTGGTCGAAATTGATAAGGACATGCCTCAGTTTCCTCACATAAAAACGGGTGTTCTTGATGTCGAAGTCGATGAATATAAAGAGTATGCCGATTTCGACAGTGATGATATCTCAAGTTTCGTATCGAGGCAGGTTCAAACGGCAAGGAATATCTATAATGACTTCTCGCAGGCCAGGAAACCCGATATGCCGTTGCTCTATGACATGATGAAGAATTTTGTCGTCGCCTTTAAAAAGCGCATGAACATCCTTCAACTACTGAGCGACGCCAAGTCCCGCGAGGAATATACGTATATACACGCGACAAATGTGTCCGCACTGTCGATATTCCAGATGGAAGGCTTGGGGATGAAGGAAAAGTCAGTGTTGTGTGATGTCGGAATCGCGGGGCTTCTTCATGACGTGGGCAAATTGTTTATATCCGGCGACCCGCTCGAGAAGAGGGGCCCCCTTGACGAAAAGGAGTGGGAAGAGATAAAACGCCATCCCTTACATGGGGCAAAATACCTGTATCCCATAGAGGGCCTTCCCCATCTTGCGACGGTAGTGGCATTCCAGCATCACTTCAGAAAAGATGGCAGAGGATATCCCCCGCTTCGCACAATGAGTATTGACGAACACATCTGCAGCGAGATCGTTACGATCTCGGACGTGTTTGATGCGTTGCGAAGCGTGAGACCTTATCGAAAGGACTTGCACACACAAGAAGTCCTTCTCATCATGAAGAAGGACAGCGCTGCCTTCAATCCGGTCCTCTTGCAGAATTTTATGCGCAGGTTGCATGAAGCGCTACCGACCTAATGCATACTGCGCAGACCAGAATTAACGCCTTGGATCTAAATTGGGGAGAATCAAAGGCACTCGCCAAGTCGGCTTCTGCCAGTTCCGCCACTCTCGCTTGTTAATGCTAAGAAAATCTGTTTCCGGTCAACCGTCTTGTGCTGCGACCGCGACCAGCGCCACCTCTTCATCTGGTTCAAGAAAGATATCAGGATAATTCCCAAAGGCCCCTTCTCAAGCTCAGTTTGGCAGGACCATTTTATTGTTCCGCCGAAGATTTCGATTTCATGCCCACCTACGGCTCCAAGTTCACCGACTCCCGACGAAATTATTTTTGGAGAACTGATATACTTAATAAGGGAATCGAAAAGAATATCGGGAATGCAATCCGGCAAATCATGATCAAGCGGTACTTGCCTCTGGCGGTTTTTCTTCTCGGCGGAATCCTAGGCTTTTTCCTCCGGGACACCCTGGCTAAACACCATTCGGAGTCCCTTTCGCATGTCGAAGTTCGCGAAGGGGGCTTCAGATACGTGAGTCCGCTCCTTGAATGCGAGAGTTCCAGAGACTCGGACGAAAATATCGAACTCAAGCCTTTGGAGCGGAAGATAAGAAAAGCGATAGAGGATCAGAAAAAAAGAAATTGGTTAGGCGAAGAATCGGTTTATCTCCGCAGGCTCAACTCCGGGAAATGGTTCAGCGTGAACCCGGTCGTCTTCTACTATCCCGCGAGCCTCATGAAGGTCCCTGTGCTCATGGCGGTCCTGAAACAGGCGGAGAGGGACCCTCACCTTCTCGGCGTGAAGATACGGTTTTCCGGAAAGACCGAACTGAGCGACCTGTCCCCCTATTTCGCTCCTTCAAAGAAATTGGAGGCAGGGAAGTCGTACACCATGGAAGAATTGTTGAACCGGATGATCGTCTATTCCGACAACGACGCACTGTCTCTCATCGTGGAGCAGGTCGGTAAACCGGCCGTCAGCCGGACCTTCGAAGAGCTCGGACTTCTCGATCCCTTCTCCGCATATTACAAAGAACATGCTTACACCTTGACCGTGGACCAGTATGTCGTCTTCCTTCGTGTCCTCTACAATGCATCTTACCTGAGCAGGGAGATGTCCGAGAAGGCCCTGGACCTGCTGACCAAGATTGAGTTCAGACAGGGCCTCGTCGAGGGTGTTCCACCGAAGATACCCGTTGCTCACAAGTTCGGTGAACGCATATGGGAAAATACTTCTCAGGGAAAAGAACTCCACGATTGCGGCATCATTTACTACCCCGCTCATCCGTACCTCTTATGCATCATGACGCGGGGAGATTCCTTTGAATACCTTGATGACGGCATCAAAGAGACGTCCCGCGTAATTTATGAAGAACTCGACCGCCTCTGGAGCCCTAATAACCGGAAGGGCCTTCCTTAGAATTCTCATCATCCTTGTCGCGGGACGGCGGCCTGAATCACCGGCGGGTCACTATTGATCGGCTCTCGATGAGAAAATGGTTCGTCAGTTCGATGGAACGTTCCGCGAATGAGTAGGTACTTCGTAAAGCTCACCGAGGCGCATCACGGATAGAGATTCTCCCCATATCAAAAGTTCATGTTGACAAGCCGTCCTAATATTGTAAGAATTGAGCATTAGCAGGTGAGGAAGGCGATGAAAATCGAAGGCAGGCATTCGGGCCGGTCGGCGTCAGGGACAGGAAAGATTAGCCTGTCGGACAAGAAGGCCGAGAGGAGAGGGAGCCTGAGGGCGCTCATTAAGGTTTCCGTCAATGGCGTGTTTCAGGACGATTTCTTCTACGCCGTCGCGCAGAATATCAGTACTTCGGGAATCCTCTTCGAGACGGATAAACTCCTTGTCGAGGGAGACAAGATCGCGTGTTCCTTCGTCCTCCAGCATAAAATAGATATAGACGGAGAAGTCGTGCGCTCAGAGAGAAAGACCCCGGATCTCTACCACTGTGGGGTACGGTTTCTCAATCTCGATCCTAAGGCAAAAGCGGAGATAGAAGAACTCGTCGCCGTTCAAAAACGGCAGGGGGAACGCCGCAGGGATTAGTTCATGCGATAATGCGAGGAGTGGCTGTCACACCCTCAACTGCAGATTGATGAAGTCCGTAATTTCCTCGAGTTCATCTCCGGTGAACTGGAGGAAGACCTTCGATTTCTTCTCTTCGATCATTCTGTCGACCTTATCAATGACCCCTACGATGTCCGTTGTCGTGAGGCTTATCTTCCTCGTCGTCTTTTCATTGCCTGTTTTTTGATAGGCAAAATCGAGCAAGTCCTCGAGGTCTCCGAGAGATAATTTTAACTTGAAAGACCGGAGTGCCGGCGTCCCGATGGATATGCATCCGTCTGCGCTCGAAAAACTGAACAGCCAAGAGTCGATCTCTTTTATCACTTCCTCTTGAGGCGGATTGTCCGCCGAATCGCGTCGTCTACTCGCCGGTAACTCGGGATCCTCCCGCGGCTTCAGTAACGATGACAGATCGTCGCTTGTGTCATCCGATGGTATATCGTTATACCGTTCGTCCTTCTCTGCAACGCGCAGATGGCTCGTGGGTGCATGTTTCGTGAGAACAACGTCGTTGCTGAAGTACCCGCAAACGCAGTTGTTGAAAGTCCCGTAATTCTGGCGACCACATGATGGACATTTCCAGGGCATAAACTCCTCCTTATCGTTCAGTTCCATGAAACCTCCTCCGGCCAATCGCCTGCATGTCGATTACTATAATAGGTCCCCATACCCCTCTGACCGAAAATCTCTCCGAGAATGAGAAAAGGCCCCGTAATTACATGTTGTCAGGCTTCTCAAAAGGTTAATGTGATACCGATCACAAAAACGGGGAATCATCGGGGAAAGATGCCACAATGGCTGATGCTGGTACGTGCCCTTGACACATCAGGAAAGGCGGACGCCATCGGGAGCGCCCAACTCAGACTACTTCCACCCTTGACGAATGATCCTGAATCCGACCTGTTCCTGCGGGACCTGAACCGGGCCCTGCGGTGTCTGCTGCACCACGTTCATGTGCTGTTTCCGATATTCAGCAGAAATCTCGTAATGATTCGACAATGACCCGCTTTCGACAAAGGCGATTTTGTAATCCTTCATGTTCTGTACCGCATTCAGCCCGAGTTCATTTTCGGGATTCCATATCTTCCCAAACTCCAATTCCTTATGGTATTCCTCGTAGAGGTCCGTCATCGCCTTCGAAAGGACGGCATCCGCGTTTAGGATTGTTTTGATACCGAGGTCTTCCTCCGCCTCTTTCCTTCCCACGACATACTGGTGGGAATAGAGCTTTTCCGTAAAATAATCGACCAGCTTCACAATCTCATCTTCCCTGAGTTGTGATTTGTGGCTCTTCAGGAGCCGCTTCGCGAGAATGCGTATGAGGTTGTGGATACGATTCACGTTCCCGAGCGCGAGCGGATGGATTTGCGGGTTCGACTCAATGAATTTCGTGAATATCCTCGAAAGCTCCTCATCGCCTTTAATTCCGAATTTGTTCTTTGCGAGATCGAAATACGCCATCACGTCTTCGACGCTTATCGGAATCCTATTTTGCGGATTCGTCGGATCAGAAGGGTTGAAGACATTAGCGGTTGAAGGATCAATGGGCGAGAGCTCGGAGAGATTGCTCATCACGATTTCATCCGCGCCGAGCGCGATCATCGTTGCCGCACTGTGGGCCTTATAGGGAATAAGCACGGCAAATTTTCCGCAATACTCACGGATCATCGAGACGAGTCGCCACGGCACCATGGTGTCCCCGCCCGCGCTGTAGAGGAACAAGTCGATATTCTCTGTTTGTCCGATAATCCGGAGCTGCTTGCTTACGAGCGGTATCACGTCCATCGCAATCCGAGCGTTAAACGGACCCTGTCGGTCGCTCGTCAAGTAGGTGATTACCCGCGATCCCCGCAGGCCTTCGATCTCCCCTATGAGTTGCCTTCTGTCCATGTCTCGGGTTTTATTTAAGCATTTTTGTCTGATTCTTTCAACGAAGCGTGAACCATTGGCAGGAAAGACATGCCGCTTGGCCATCGGAGGAGGCCTGGTGTGCCGGGGTCAGGAACGGATGGATGGCGACGACCTCCAGGCCAGTCATGAGTTATTATGCCCCTCGTCGCTCCGAACCGTATTGACTTTAGCGCCCGGAGACGATATGCTGAGAATCGTGAAGCTCGGAGAGGTCCTGGTCAGCGAAGGCATTATCACGCAGGAGCAACTCAACATCGTCCTTGCGAGGCAGGTCCAGTTCGGCGGCAGGCTCGGAACGAATCTCTTGGAGCTGCGGCTCGTGAGCGAAGAGAAGTTCACCAACTTCCTGAGCCATTATTTTAAAGTCCCTGCCGCGACATCGAGCAAGATAGCAGGGATATCCGATGAAATTCTGCATTCGATTAAGAAGGATCTCGTAGAGAAATATAAGGTTTTGCCGCTCGAGAGACAGGGGAAGAGATTGCAGATAGCCGTGCTCAATCCGAACGACGCAGGGATTGACGAATTGAGCTTCGCGACGGGTTTGGGGTTCGTTCCCTTTGTAATCTCCGAACTGAGACTCTTCTATGAACTCGAAAGGCTCTACGGGATCAGGAGCGACCGCCGTTATATCAGGGCAGTTGACCGCTTCAGCCCCGATATCGATGTCACCGCCTCACCGGATACCATGAAGATGGCGCTACGAGACGCTGAATCCGGAGATAAGATCGCGGATTTGCTCCTCCGGTCAGCTCATCAGGTCGCCGCGAGGGTTGCCATTTTCACCAGACGAGGGGACAAGGCATCGCTCTGGAAGGCGACGGGCATAGAAATTGAGAGATGTGAGACTCATGTAGACGCATGGCCGATATTTGCGGAAAAGACGCGGACCGCAGAGCCTTTGGCGGACGCTGATCGTGGTTCCGGTGCTTCTCATCAGGAATATTACAGGGGGCCCTTACAGGAGAGACCGGGAAACACCGCCTGGATAGAGGCCCTCGGAGGCAGGCCCGAGGATATATTGGTACTGCCTCTTACTGTCAGGGAAAAGACCGTCGCCTTCCTTTACGCCGATAACGGGAACGATTCTGTGCTCGACGCGAATGTGGGCCATCTCTCCCACCTTGCATCCATGGGTTCAATCGCCTTTGAGATACTCACGTTGAAAGAAAAGCTTACGGGGCTATGACAGGGCCACAGGGCCCATGGAAAGGAGCAACCGATGGACAAGAGAGAGCAAAACAAGGCGGTGATTCGGGAATTCACTCGCATATTCAAAAACGAGCACAACGTCGAAAGAGTCGGCCATTTGTTCGCCGCTGATTTTCAGCACCACTTCAGGCTGCCGGTGAGCGCCGGGTTAGAAGGTTTCAAGGAAATGGGTCGCATGATGAACATCGCCTTTCCTGACGTCGTGGTCACCGAAGAGGATCTCATAGCTACAGAAGACACGGTGGTCGAGAGGAGTTCGGCAGTAGCTACACACTCTGCTCCGATGATGGGAGAGCAGCCGACAAACAAGCAGGTGCGATGGACGGAGATACACATTTATCGGCTGCGTGACGGAAAGATTTCGGAACATTGGGTCGAGTTCAGCCTTCTGGAATTGATGCGTCAGATCGGGGCGATCAAATAGGGGTCGTCTCAAGCGCTCTCTTTTCATGAATAAAGGGAAAGGGCCCGCGGGCATAGAATGCCCGCGGGCTATCGAGTAATCCTACTGCCTATGGCCCTATCACAACGAAATCTGGCAGAGAAGTGGTACCCGTATCCGTGCAGGTTTTTGTTCCGCCCCCCTGGATGACCAGAGTCACGAGGCTGAATGCGCCCGCAAAATCTCCGGTGCACGAGGTCGTCCTCGAGTTGCTGCCGTCAGTGTCAGTCTCGGTAAGCGAATAGGTTATGTTGATGTTTCCGGTAATAGGTGTTGTAAGGATGAGGGTCCCGCTGGCTTGCGTTTGCCCGCTTGCTGTAAGCCCCCCCTCCTGACAGACGCTCTTCGTGAAAGTCGCTGTGAGAGCTCCGGTCGCCTGGTTCCAATCACCCGTCAGCATGACTGTGCCACCGCTCGCGCACGGGAACGGTCCGAAAGCGAACGGCGCGGCCTCCGCACCAATCGCGAAAGCGAGAAACAGAACTATGAGAAAAAATTTCTTGAGCATCGCCCCCTCCTTAAAAGATGTGAAACAGCCAAACTTCATTCATGAATACTTCGGCCTCTCAGCCCCTGCTTCAAAAAACACGTCGCTTTCTGCCTCCTTCAGAAAGGGTCTGGACTTGATGGACTGGACTCACCCCTGCTTACTTCCCTTTTAGCATGCGAATGAGCCGGTGTCAAGTTAATATAGAATGCTCTTTATAAATATGCCTTCGGCTCTTTACCGAACAGTCTCGATAGATTATTTGCAAGAGTGATCGTAGGATGGAGGAAAAACCGATGGTTAAGAATTCTGGAAGGACGGTCGATGCGAAGGGCACTGGTCATGAGATTCCGGCAGAGAGCTTAGCGCTCCAACCACTGCAACAGTGCCCCAATAAAAAAGAGGATTGCCCGTATCGGGCTGTCTCGGCGAGCTTCAAGATAAACGCCAATAATCACGTTGACGAATTGAGACTTGCGTATTACCAAAAGAATGCAGTCATCTCAAAGAAAATCGCCTTCATCGGTTACGTGCGCCGTTGTCCGTCGGTTTCAAGCAAGGCAGCCGCCGATTGATAGAGCCCGTCATCGTCTTCAGGTTTCGTAGCTGCCTTGCCTTGGCTTCTAAAGGCTGAACAATTCTTTCTCACCTCCTCGGAACAACCCATAATATCCCAGCAGGCCGCGTATTCAAGAAGTTTCTTGATACCCGCAATGCTGATCTTCTTTATGTGGATGAGGTTCCTTAAGCACTGAAGCCACGTAATATCGTTCTCGGAATAAAACCGCTGCCGGCCCCTCCGGGAAGGCGAGATGAGCCCGTGATGCTCATAGACGCGCAACGTCTGCTCCGTGGTACCGAGAAACTCCGAAGCGATCATGATGGGATATAAGGCCATAGTCTTTTTCTCTTGTTCGGTCAGCCCTTGTAATGGTTGTTTTGTAAACATCTGGTCCGCCTCCTCATTCCGAAGGATTTGCTTTATCCTTACCGTCATGCAAGCCACCGCTTCCGATGAACAACATTCATCCAAAAAATAAAAAACCGAGCGAACCAAAGGCTTATCCTTCGGCAGCTCGGCCATGCCGACTCTTTCGGCACCCGCCGCTTTCCGCCCCCTTCTCACGGAGGGTTTGGTCTTATCGGGAGCCTATCCTCTATTATCCTTATACCAAGGAAAAGCAGTCTTGTCAACACGAGCTTCCGCCTCTGTCTGTTTTCATCTGTCCCTTATTTCCTTCATCTTTTTCTCGCGTACCCTCTTTCATGACGTCCGGCTGCCGGTAGAGAAACGATTGTCGTACGGCATTGAGTTCGTTATTTACCACACATACCTCACCGACGCAGGGACGATTAGCGCCGCCCCGAGTCCGACAATGTCCGTCCTCTTCATGACACAATTTGTTAATCAGGCGACGCAATAATCCGGTCTTTTCTCGAGAATCCCGCATGTTGCGAGGCGGCTTGTTTTGGCACAGCGTTTGCTCAAATCAACGACAGAAAGGAGGCGATTCGGGTACGCTTTAATAGAATTCTCGGTCTGCCATTAGTTTTGGCCCTTCACGATTCGGGGGTTTCGGGAAGGGCGATGAGGGCTGTCGTTGACAGTCTCAAAACAAATTGGAGGAAAAGGGAATATGAGAAATAGCATAATCACAATTTTGGCGATAGCGCTCGGGATACTTCTCGTGTCCTCTCTCGCTTTTGCCGGATTGAACCCGGGAACCGGGATCAAGCAGACATCCCATGACCTGAGTTCAGCAACGGGTAAGGGCGCCCTCTATAATGCAGGCGTACAGGCAGATCC
>DASPUT010000253.1 GCA_035622735.1 Thermodesulfovibrionales bacterium
TGAAGAGCACGTTCTCCATCACGTATGAGCCGTAGGGCCGCTGAAACGTGAACTCACGGCCCTTGAAGAGGACATCATAGAAACCCCAGGTCTTCGCGGTCAGCGCCGACGGATAACCCATTTCACCTTTCAGTGCCATCAACGCGAGCCTCACGCCCCGCGCTGTGGCATCGCCGGCCGCCCAGGATTTCCGGGAGCCCGTGTTCGGCGCGTGGCGGTAAGTTCTCAGGGATTGCCCGTCGATCCACGCGTTTGACAGGGCGTTTATGATCTCTTCCCTCGTGCCTCCGAGCATCCCGGTTACGACTGCCGTCGTGGCGACTTTTACGAGGACGACGTGATCGAGACCGACACGGTTGAAGGCGTTCTCGATGGCGATGACGCCCTGGATCTCGTGGGCCTTTATCATGGAAGTCAACACATCCTTTATTACCGGAGGTCTCTTGCCTTCGGAGACGGCCTTGCGGGACAGATAATCCGCTGCCGCGAGGATCCCTCCCAGGTTGTCCGAGGGGTGTCCCCACTCGGCGGCAAGCCAGGTGTCGTTGAAGTCGAGCCAACGGATCATCGCGCCGATGTTGAATGCGGCCTGCACAGGATCAAGCTCGAATTGGGTTCCGGGCACCCTCGCACCGTTCGGCACGATGGTACCGGGAACGACCGGTCCGAGGAGCTTCGTGCAGGCCGGATACCCGAGGGCCTCGAAGCCGCAGCCCAGGGTGTCGATGAGACAGTAACGGGCCGTGTCGTAAGCCTCAGGTGACGAGATTTTGTAATCGCAGACATAGTCGGCGATATCGACCAGGACCTTGTCAGGGTCGGGACGGACATTGGAGATGTGAGAACCCATATCTGTTCCTCTTACCTTTCCTTAACGTATTTTATCCGCAGAGACGAAGCCGAGGTCAAGACAAAAGTTCTCGGTTCTGCTTTTCCACCGCTGCAATCGTCGCGTTACTTCCTGTCCTTGATCGGCACATACGCACGGTCTTCCTCACCGATGTAGTTCGCCGAAGGCCGGATGATCTTGTTGTCGAGCCGCTGCTCAATCGCGTGCGCTCCCCAGCCGGTGGTCCGTGAAATTACGAAGAGCGGAGTAAAGAAGGAAGTCGGAACACCCATCATATGATAGGAGACTGCCGAATACCAGTCGAGGTTGGCGAACATGTTCTTCTCATTCCGCATGACCGTCTCGATGCGGTCGGCGACGTAAAAGAGATTCATGTTATCCCCGTCGTTGCAGAGATTCTTCGCTATCCCCTTGATGATCGGATTTCTCGGGTCGCTCACGGTGTAGACGGGGTGACCGAAGCCGATGATGATCTCCTTGTTCGCCACGCGGGTCTTTATATCCGCCTCGGCTTCACCGGCATTGCGGTAGCGCCTCTGGATTTCGTGGGCCGCCTCGTTTGCGCCGCCGTGCTTCGGTCCCCGGAGGGCGCCGATGGCGCCGGTGATGGCCGAATAGATATCGGAAAGCGTGCCGGTGATCACCCGTGCGGCGAAGGTCGATGCGGTGAACTCGTGCTCGGCGTAGAGAATCAGGGACTGGTCGAGCGCCTTCTCATGAAGGGACAAAGGCCTCCTCCGGTGGAGGAGATGGAGAAAGTGGCCGGCTACTGAATCTTCGTCTGTCTCGATATCAATCCGGACACCGTTCTGACTGTAATGCCACCAGTAGAGGAGCATCGACCCGAACGAAGCCACGAGCCGGTCTATGATGTCCCTGGCCCCCTGGATATTTCGGTCTTCCTTCTCGGGAAGCACGGTGCCGAGGACGGAGCAGCCGGTCCTGAGCACGTCCATGGGGTGGGCGGCTGCAGGGATGTGCTCGAGTATGGTCTTCACCTCGGCAGGCAGACCGCGGAGGCTCTTCAGTTTCTTCACGTAGCCCTTCAATTCCGATTCTGTCGGCAGGTCGCCGTGTACGAGAAGATACGCCACTTCTTCAAAGGTGGCCTGTTTTGCAAGCTCCACGATATCGTAGCCCCGGTAGTGCAGGTCATTTCCGGTGCGTCCTACCGTACATACTGCGGTATTGCCCGCCACCACACCCGAAAGGGCAACCGACTTTTTCACTCTTGGCGCGACGGTTTCTGTCGAAACGGCGGTTTCTGAGTTATTGCTCATCGTTTTTTCTCCTTCGAAAAGATTGTATTGAGCTTTTCTTCGAAAGCATGGTAATCAAGATAGTCGTAGAGTTCGGCCCGCGACTGCATGAGATCCACCACATGTTTCTGGGTTCCCTCCCTGCGGATGGCGCTGTATACCGAAAAGGCGGCCTTGCTCATGGCCCGGAATGCAGACAGCGGATAGAGGACGATTGCGACATCGGCCCTGCGAAGTTCCCCGATCGTATAGAGGGGTGTGGAGCCGAATTCGGTGATGTTAGCGAGGATCGGCACTTTCACCGCACGAGCGAATTTCCTGTACATGGCGAGATCGGTTATCGCCTCGGGAAAAACCATGTCGGCGCCGGCCTCAACGCATGCGCCTGCCCGGTCTATGGCAGCATCGAGTCCCTCGACAGCGAGGGCATCGGTTCGTGCCATGATGACGAAGTCCTGGTCTGTTTTGGCGTCTACGGCGGCCTTAATGCGGTCTACCATCTCCTCCTTGCTCACGATCGACTTGCCCGGGCGGTGGCCGCAGCGCTTTGAAAGAACCTGGTCCTCAATATGTACCGCGGCAGCGCCGGATCTAATCATGGACTTGACGGTACGGGCAATGTTGAAGGCGCCGCCCCAGCCGGTGTCGATATCGACCAGGACGGGAAGGTCGGTGATATCGGTGATGCGCCGAACATCGGTGAGCACATCGTCCAGGGTCGTGATGCCGAGATCGGGGATGCCGAGAGAGCCGGCGGCGACTCCCCCTCCCGATACATAGAGTGCCCTGAAACCGATACGCTCAGCGAGACGAGCGGCATACGCGTTGATCGCCCCGACAACCTGCAGGGGTTTCTCTTTACGAACGGCGGCACGGAAGAGGCTGCCCGGCGACGATCGCTTAACGGTGCGTGATTTTCCTGACTGCTTCAATGACTACCTCCCGAGTAACAACGAAAATAGTTACTTATCTTGACGATCAATAGACAGATGGGTCTACCTGCCGTTTTTGCGAACAACAGATGACTCTATCATATATCATGCCAGATTTTATTTGAAAGAGGCTTATGGGATGTTCGTAAATAAGAGTGGTCAGAAAACGGTCGGGACTGTGCGCGGTTCTTGCTCTTTCATAGAGGAATCGGAGGATAAACAGAGTCCCGAAGTCTCTTCTTCGGAGGACTACCCTCTGCAGATCGATGCACCGAATACTAAATATTGCATGCAAGATGGTGCATAAAGCAAGATCATTTCAGTCCGTGTTTCCCAATCTTATAGAAGAGAGTCCGCATCGAGACGCCCAATAAGACCGCTGCCTTTGTGCGGTTGCCCCCCGTCTCCTGCAGTGCGTGGACGATAGCAGCCCGTTCCGCCGCTGCAAGGACTTCTTCGAGCGGTCGCACCTGAGCTGAGAGGAGCGGCACCCCGCTTGCTTTTTCGAAGGAGAGGGGAGGAAGGTGACCCGCCTCCATTACGGTGTCCTGAGGCCGCATCGAGATCATCGCCCTTCCGAGTACATTTTCGAGTTCCCGCACATTGCCGGGCCACTCATAGTCGAGGAGATTCGTGAGCGCTCGATCAGATATTCCCCGCACCTCCCGTCCGAATTCCTGATTCAGCTTGAAGATGCTATGCTCGGCGATCTGCCGGATGTCCTCCCTGTGCTCCCTGAGAGGGGGGATCGTGATCGGGATGACATTCAGTCTGTAGTAAAGGTCTTCCCTGAACGTCCTGGACCGTACCTTCTGCTCAAGGCTCGCGTTCGTTGCCGCGATTACCCGCACGTCTGCGGGAATCGGCCTAGCGCTGCCGACGCGGATGATCTCTTTCTCCTGTAAGACCCTCAACAATTTGGACTGGAGAGAGAGGCTGATGTCCCCGATCTCATCGAGGAAGATCGTCCCGCTGTGCGCCTCCTCAAAGAGCCCCTTCTTCCCGCCCTTCAGGGCGCCCGTGAAGGCCCCCTCCTCATATCCGAATAACTCGCTTTCGAGAAGATTCTCTGAAATGGCTGCGCAATTGACCCTCACAAACTGCCCCTTGCTCCGGGGGCTTGCGCCATGAATGGCGTGGGCAAAGAGCTCCTTGCCTGTTCCGCTCTCTCCCTTCAGGAGCACCGTGGCAGGCGTCTGGGCGGCCATCCTCGCCTGCTCCTTTGCCCTCTCCATGGACGGGCTACTGCCGATGATATCTTCCCATTTGTATCGCGCTTCCAGATGGCGGAGCAATTTTTTCGCCTTCGAGAGTTCATCATTGAGGGCGATGATCTCGGAGATATCGTGAATGACCCCGACGCTTCCCCGGATCTTCTCTTCTATGAAGATGGGGGCGACATTGACGATCACCTCTTTCTTTGCGGGCCCGACCTTCATCCGCACGTTATGGACGGGCTTCCCGGACCGGAGGACCTTTATATGCATGCTCTCCCCCTCCGCAATGTCGACCGTGACCGGCTTGTTCAGCACGACATCTTTCGGCAATCCCGTGATTCTCGTATATGCCGAATTAACGATGATCGTATTGCCCTGTTCGTCCGCAACGGAGATGGCATCTTCGGTGGCCTCGATGATCGCCTCAAGGAGGCTGCGGACCTTCCAGAGGTCGGAAACCTGTTCAGCGAGAGAAGTTATTTCGGTTATGTCTCGGAACACCGCAACAGCCCCGATCGTCTCTCCCCTTTCGTTTCGAATCGGCACCCGATTCGTGACAATCACCGCATTCCCGAGGTTCTGCTTCTGATTCAGCTCCGGGGCACCTGTGGCAAGCACAATATGGAGACGGGTATTCGGAATCGCCTCCATCGCAGTACGGCCCATCACCTCTTTGCTCTGCAATCCGGTAATGCGTTCAGCGGCATGATTGAAGAGGGTCACGACGCCCTTCCCATTGACGGCGATCATCCCGTCATGGGTCGAGTCCAGGATAATCTCTATCTCTTTCTTCGTAATCGCATCCACGAGATCAGAACATGACACTCCGTGAAACGTTCTTCAAACTGCATTCACCCGTGAAGGGCGCTGAAAGATCCGATGTCCTTGTGATGCCATTTCCCCTGGGGCATCAATGGGAATCTTCTCGGAATGTCTCATTTCG
>DASPUT010000254.1 GCA_035622735.1 Thermodesulfovibrionales bacterium
GGGGTATCCCGGGCCGGAGGATTTCGCCTCTGCGGTCGCCCTCGCGATAAGTGACTTCCGGTCGGGCAGGGCCGAGATAACCCTGAGCATCCCGAAGGCGTGGGCGATAATCACGACCGCGGAGCTTCCGTCTGTGGTCAGAGAGAACCTTTCGGAGGTTGTTGCCTACGAATTGGACCGACTGACGCCGCTGAGTGCCGAAGAGGCCTACTATGACTTCAGGATAGTGAAGGAGAGCGACGGTAAGCTTACCGTGTTGCTTGCAGCCGCAAGGGCCGACATCCTCAATCCTTACCTCGATGCGCTCGGGGAGAAAGGGTTGGCGGTGAAGAGGATAACGGTTAACCTTTCGGCGACGGGAACGCTTTGCAGCTATATGGATGCCGGAGATAATTGGGTTTTTGTTGAGCTCCGCGAAGACGGATACGACGGCGCGTTATTTCTTGACCGTACCTTAGCGAAGACATTTACGAACGGGTTCACGATATCAGATGAGAGGGCCAAGGCAGACATGCTCTTTAGCGAGATCGAGTCCGTCAGGGAGGCAGCAAAGACGGAGGGCGGAGAATTCCCCCTTGTCCTTCTTCTGAGGGATCAGAGTCCGGTCTTAGGGGAGATATTTAAGACGCACTCCCCCTTTCCGCTCAAGGTACTCAATGAAACCGATATAGGACTGAGGCTTCCTGGTCCGCAGAAAGAGCTCTCTCATGCCGCTGCAGGCGGAATGCTGGAGTCCCTGTGGCCGAAATCTAAGGGGCTCAACCTGCTCGATAGGGGTCGGCACGAGACGGTAAGACAGCCTGTAGGCGTCACGGTGGTCCTCGTTCTCGCCATTGTAGCGTTATGGGCGCTTTTTCTGATCACACCGTATCAGATCGAGCTCAAGAGGATCGGCGACATTGACCGTCAGATAGCCCTGAAACGGTCCGAGGTGAAGAAAGTCGAGGCGTTAAAAAAGGATATCGATACGCTGAACGGCGAAATAGCAACGATAGACCACTTCAAGGAAAGCAAGCCGATGACACTGAACCTCCTCAAGGAACTCACCACGATCCTCCCCAAGACCACATGGCTGACGAGGGTGAGGGTCACCGACACAACCGTAGAAATCGAAGGATACGCAAGCTCGGCTACGGAGATGTTGCCGAAACTCGAGGCGTCGAAGAACTTCAGAAAGGCTGAATTCGCGTCTCCGACATTCCGTGATGCGAGGATGAATGCGGACAGGTTTGTGATCAAAATGGAGATCGCGGGCGTTAAGAAACCGGAAGAAGGCGTCAAGAAGCCGGAGGGAGAAGCGGCAAAGCATGGGAAAAAATAGGGCCTTGCGATTCGGCATTCCCCTCATCATCCTGCTTGTCGTACTGCTCGGATACCAGTACGGATATGTAAGAGTGAGGACCGAGATGGCGTCGCTGAAAGAGAGTCGCGCCGTAAAAGTAAAAACCCTCGAAAAGTTTATGGCGCTCATCGCCGAGAAACCCGAGATGGAGAAGAAACTCGCCGCGCTGAAAGAGGCCAGGAAGGCCGATGATTCAAAGCTCATAGAAGGGCAGACGCCTTCGATAGCGGCGGCAGCCCTCCAGGATACGGTTAAGGGCATACTGACCGGCCGGGGAGGAACGATATCGAGCGAGCGGGTGAGCAAGCCCGAGGAACTCGGAAAGTTCAAGATCATCAATATCAGCATCGACGCTGTCGTGCCCGATGCTCGGGCTCTGAGCGACATCCTCTATTCGATAGAAACCCGCACCCCGTACCTCGTCGTGAAGGAACTCGATGCGAGAATCAGAAATTTCAAAGAACCGAAGGATCTCACGATAAAGCTCGACGTATCGGCGTTAACAGGCGGGAAATAGAATGCGCATGCTGAGATACCTTATCAGGAGCATTACCGTCATCAACATAATCCTCGTCGCCATTCTCGTTGCCGGAGCGATTGCTATCTTCTCCCCTCCCCGTCGCATCACCGTTGCCCCTGCCCCTCCTCCAAGGAAGGCAGAGGCGGTAAGGACAGAACCTCCTGCCCAGAGCACGGTTCCGTCTCCGATGGACTACACCATCATCGCCGAACAGAACCTCTTCCATCCGGAAAGAAAGATTCCGGTGGAGAAACCTGCTGTGCCGCCCCCGCCGAAGCCGGAATTCGTCCTCTACGGGACCCTGATAACGGACGATACCGGTATCGCTTACATGGATGATAAGAAGGCTCCCTCCAATAGTCCGGGGAGGGGAAAGAGACAGACGACCCTAAGGAAAGGTGAGAACTTGAGCGGCTTCACTCTCAAGGAGGTGTCAGCTGATAAAGTAGTTATGGTGAGGGGAGAAGAGACGATGGTGGTCAATTTGATCGACAGCAGTTCACCGAAGACGAGAGAGGCGCCTGCTGCGCCTGCACCAGCTCCGGGTGCAGCCCCTGGGCCCTTCCAGCCCGCGGCCGCTCAACAGGCGACTTCGAAGACGACTCAGCCGGCCCAGCAGGCCCAGAAGCCTTCTGTGTCTCCCGCACAGGCTCCTGCCCAGTCTTCTGCCGCGACTTCTACTCCCTCAACGCAGGGTACGAAAAGGAGCGGAGGCGGTCTCTTTGGAAACATTTTTAAGCGGTAATTGCCTGCCAATGCAAGGATTGTCGTGCATGTCGGCAATCGGGTTATTTTAACTGAAATCAACCAGTTAAGAATGAGGAGGTTTTCATGAAGAAGTTCTACTCTTTGATATTTTCCGTGTTTTTTGTCCTGATCTTTTCTTCCGTATCTCTGGCCGGTCTGAACCTCAATGTCGGAAGTGGAATGAAGACAAAATCTTTTAACGATCTCTCTTTCGATCAGGCCCATATCTGCTCCTCATCGAGCACCGACTGTTTTGCCCCGGAAAAGGTAACCTTTGAAACACCGGTGCTCCACATCAGTTTCTTTTCCCCGGTAGTCCAGGGGTGTACGATCCACTGGATAGTCTCTGATCCGGCGGGGACCTTCGTTGACTATATCCCCACAAGCAATTCATTGTCCTTCGGGTCTAATACCTTTGAGATTCCAGAACCGCTTCCCGTAGGAGATTATGTCTTCACTGCGATAGTCGTCGGTGATGTGAGCGGTCAAATAATCAGTGATCAGTATAGATTCAGCGTCCGGTAAAGAAAACGACATTCTTACAGAAAAGGGAGGCCTCATGGTTCTCAAAATCTTTGCAACTGCCGTCATTCTTTCACTGTTCCTTGTTTCTGCGTCGCTCGCCGGAGATGAGGACCCGGTTCTCGGGAAGGCCGGGGGTTATACCATCACGAAGTCAGACCTTGATAGGCTGATCAGCTATTATCCGCCCGACAAACAGAAACATCTCCGGGAGAATCCCCAGCAGAAGATAACCTTGGTCAAGCGGATGCTCGAAGTGAAGATGATCGCCGACATAGCGAGGAAGGAAGGCTTCGACAAAAGGCCGGATGTGAAGGAACAGTTAGAATTCATGGTTGATGATTACCTTACACGGGAATATCTGGCAAAGGTTGTTACGAAGGATGTAACGGTGACCGACGAAGATATAACCCAGTACTATGCTGTCAACAAGGATAAGTTTCCCTCCCCCGAGCAGGTGAGGGCAAGGCATATCCTCATAAAAGTCCCATCGCATGCAACGAACGAAGAGAAGGAGAAGGCAAGGCAGCTGGCAACGGACATCCTCGAAAGGATAAACAAGGGTGAAGACTTTGCGAAACTTGCAGAAGAATTCTCTCAGGATTCCGTTTCCAAAGCAAAAGGGGGTGACCTCGGTTATTTCCCGAAGGGCAAAATGCTGAAGGCCTTTGAGGATGTCGCCTTCTCTTTGAACCCGGGTCAGGTGAGCGGCATCGTCCAGACAAAGTTCGGCTATCACATCATAAAGGTCGAGGATCATAAAAAAGCAGGGACCAAGCATCTTGATGAAGTGAGAGACTCTATTAGGACACAATTGACCAATGATGCCGCAAAGTCAAAAGGCGACGAATTCATGACCGCTGCCAAGAAAGACTCTGGTCTCGAAGTCTATCCGGACAGGATAATGGGGCAGGTGTCCCCCAAATAACTTTCAGAGGAAATCCGTATCACCCATGGTGTAGAAGAATCTACCGGCCATCTCATCTTTCCTGAGGGTCTTTTCATGAGTCGTGCGCGGGATTGAAGTTCCCGCAAACCCGACGGAGAAACCGATCTGGGTCATTTTCTGCTTAAGGTATTCGGGATGCCAGAGGGTCAGTCTCCTCTTCCCGGCAGCATATGCGACGTTTTCTATCTTCTGGAAGAGGGCATCCATCAAAGGCAGCGGGCAGACAAAGTCAATGATGAGAACCCGCTCGTCGTCTCGCCGTAGGACTGCTAAACCACATAACCTTCCGGTCCATCTTCTCCTGAGGCCCCAAAGTTCGTAGGCATGACGAGGATGCCGCTGATACCTCCATCTGAGGTAATCCCTGTCTCTGATGACAGACAGGACATGATTCTCCTTTACCTCTTCCCAAAGGGCATCTAATCTTCCGTCATCATAATGCACCGGGAACAATTTGTAGACATACCGGACCGGATTGTTCCAGAACGTCACCTCCTTGTTCGCTTCAAGAACGTCTTCGATCTTTTCATAGAGGCCCAATTTCTCGGGGAGACGCAGGGCCCTTTCGTTCGGGAAACCGTAACCGAGGATGATCCCGTCCTTAACCGCCTCTTCCGGAACAAGAGAAGCCACTTCCCTGAAGAGCTTGAACCCCCGGTGTCTTGCGTGGACCATAACATCACCGATGGCGAGGCCGTAAACCTCCTTCCCTTGATAGATCATGCGGTGCGGCATCCCGCCGTAGTGGGCCACGATGCCATCGGTTTCGTCGACAGCAACAGCGCAATAGATCTTCCCGTTTCCCCTCCCGGCGTATTTCCAGCGCCATTCACTCAGGGCCATCTCCCTGCCGAAGACGTCCTGGAATAGTCTCGTGATCCCCACTTCGTCTCCGGGCCGATACAGCCGCACTTCCGGCAAGCCGCCCATCAAGAAGCCTCCTTCAACAAACCCTCGATAGAAGACGCCTGAAGCCTTCTACCATGGTTTCGACTTTGAAGCCCTCGGCACGCTCTCTCCCTTTCACTGAAAACCCTTTTTTCAACTCCCCGTCCCTCATGAGACGGATAATCGCCTCTGCCATGGCCCCGTGATCCTGAACGGGAACGAGGAATCCGTTCACTCCATGCTCGATAATCTCTCCCGGACCGGAGGGGCAGTCCGACGCGACAACGGGGACGCCTAGGGCCATCGCTTCCACAATCACGTTACCGAACCCCTCAAAGAATGAGGAGAGGACGAAAACATGCGCCGCCTTGAAATAACCAAAGGGGTTATTCTGAAATCCCGCGATCACCACGTGTTCCCCGATTCCCAGATCCCGAGCGGATTTGATTATCTCCTCCCGCAACTCACCGTCGCCGATAATGACAAGCCTCGCATCTATCTCCTCTCTCACTTCTTTGAATGCCCGGAGAAGGGTGAGAAAATCCTTCTGTGCGTTCAATCTGCACGCGGTAACTATTGTCTTGCCATGGTATCCATCGGTGTATCCATCGGTACTATTCCTCCCAACTGCAGCCATTTCACGAACGCCCTCGATATCTATGCCGTTGAAAATAACCGCTATCTTGCGCTCCGGTATCCCGAAGTTCCTTATCAGGTCATCCTTTACCCCGCCCGATGGAACGCTCAGCAAGAGGGGTCGCTTGAGAAGATACCAGAGGAGGAATCTTTCGAGAAATGACGGGCTTCGTCTCTCCCTCACAAAAAAGGCGGAGATGTTCCCTTCTATGGTACCGATAAGGGGTGACTTTAATCTGAAGATATCTCTCGCAAGAGATGCGTAGAAACTCCCCGTATGCATGATGCCCACCATACAGTGCGCCTTCTCCTTTCTCAGAACGTCAGCTATCGCCTTCGCGTAGTGTCGCGCATTCCTCAGAGAGACAGGCATCGGTTCGCGGCATCCATACTCCTCGAAGAGATGAACCTTCAAGCCTGGCATGGCGAAATATTCGGCAACGGAACGGTTGGTCAGGAGAATGCTTCTGAAATCCGTCATCCTCTTCATGATGTTAAGAAATTTGGTCTCCGCGCCGCCGATTGCGGTGGTGGGCAGGACAAAGAGTACCGATTTTAAAGAAGTGCATGAGTAAGAGTTTCCGTCCATTTCTAATTCAACTTTATCCTTCAAGATCAGCAGGCAGACTGACTCCTTCTTGTAACATTTGAGACATGCATATCGAACGTCCCCTTAAAAGCACAAGCTTTCAGAATACC
>DASPUT010000255.1 GCA_035622735.1 Thermodesulfovibrionales bacterium
CGAAGCTGTTGAAGAATTGAAGAAGATTCTTTCGAAGGATCCGAGGAACATCGATGCCTTTGTGCGGCTCGGCCTCATCTACGCGAGACTGAAACAGTACGACGAGGCGATGAAGACCTATCAGGAGGTATTGTCCTTCGACACGGGGAAGCCTGAGGTATATCTCTATCTCGGGATAACGTATATGCAGATTAAGGACTACAAAAAGGCGGAAGAGACCTTCAATGAAGGGTTGCGTCTTCCCAGCGGCAATGACGACCTCCTCTTCAACCTCGCGGTCGTCTACGAAAAGACAGACAGGTTTGACGAGATGGTATCGACCCTTAAAAAGGTCATCGAACTGAACCCGGACCATGCTGACGCCCTGAACTATCTCGGATACACTTATGCTGATAAAGGGATCAATCTCGATGAGGCACTTTCGCTTATCCGGAGGGCGCTCGAGCTGAAGCCCGAGAGCGGTTACATCATGGACAGCCTCGGATGGGTCTATTTTAAGATGGGCCGTTACGAAGATGCGCTCTTCAATCTTAAGAAGGCCGCTGAGATTGTTCAGGACGACCCTGTAATCTACGAGCATCTCGGTGATGTCTATGAGGCCGAAGGGAAGGGTGATGAGGCGTTGAAGGCATGGGAAAAGGCGATGGAGTTGCATGAAAAGGAAGAGGGTCTCAGGGAGCGGGTCGAAGGAAAGATAAAGAACCTCAAAAATAAAGGCGGGACCGGTGAACCTCATTAGGGAAGGTATCATTGGAAGATGTTGCCGCTGAAATCGGGCGCGGCCTCCCGATGATCGAAGCCCCCGGGCTGTGCGCCGTTTGATTCTTCTCGTGCAATGCTTACCCTGAAGGCTCCGGCAAAGATCAATTGGTTCCTCGATGTTTTCGGCAAGCGGGACGACGGCTACCATGATATCGTGAGTATCATGCAACGCGTTACCCTCTATGATTCGCTGACATTCGAGCACTCTGACCAGATAGAAGTCCTTTCGGATGCGAACATACCCCTTCGTGAGAACCTCGTTTACCGGGCCGCGGCATTGATGAAGGGGAGAACTCGGCATGCGTCGGGTGCTCGGATCACGTTGAAAAAAGAGACCCCAATGGCTGCGGGTCTCGGAGGCGGCAGCAGTGATGCGGCGTGCACCCTCGACGGTCTGAACATGCTCTGGAATCTGAACCTGAGCCGACAGGAACTCGCGGTGATCGGCCAAGACCTCGGCTCGGATGTTCCCTTCTTTTTTCACGGGCCTGCCGCTGTCGTCGAAGGGCGGGGTGAGGTCGTTTCACCGATGAGGTTGGACAGCGTCTGCACGCTTCTTCTCGTGAAACCGCCGATAGCCGTATCCACGGCATGGGCATACACTCAGGCTGATACCATGGGACGGAAGGTGTTGACAAAGAACGATAATTTTATTAAACTGTTTCGTCAAGCCCTTGAGGACAGGGATTTCTCACTGCTCTCCACGATGCAGAAGAACAGTCTCGAGACCCCTGTTATCGGGAGGTATCCGGTCGTCGGTGAAATTAAGCGCGCCCTGACGCAGAAGGGTGCAGTATTCTCTTCGATGAGCGGAAGCGGGCCGACCGTATTCGGCGTATTCCTGTCGGAAGAGGAGGCAGGGAAGGCCGCGGGGCACATGTCGTCTCATTGGTGTAAGGTTGTGAAGACCATGGGCCGTGACGAGTAATCCGGAACGGAAGAAGACCTGAAGATAATTCCGGTGCGTGGTTTCAGCGCAGCGGGCATAGCTTACTATGGATGAGAAGTTGGGGCGTCGACAAATGGCAAGTCAGGAGAATTTGGATCTCCCAATTGGAGGTTCGAGTCCTCCCGCCCCAGTAAACGAAAGAGGCGAGCAGTGCGCGGTAGGTGGTCGGTAGTTGAGGGATGCCGCCTATCTCCCTGAAGACTCCTGCTGCTTGCCGGCGACTATTAACCTGTTGAATCGAGTGGAGGAAAGATGCCAGAGGGCATAAAGATCATCAGCGGAAACGCTCACGTTGTCTTAGCCAAAGAGGTTGCCGATAGCCTCGGTATCTCTCTCTGCGACGCGACCATTACCAACTTCAGCGACGGTGAGATCATGGTCCAGATAAACGAGAACGTGAGGGGAAGCGATGCATTCGTCATCCAGCCGACCTCTCCCCCGGTGAATGACAACATCATTGAACTGCTCCTCATGATTGATGCCCTGAAGAGAGCCTCTGCGGCGAGGATAACGGCGGTAATCCCCTATTACGGGTATGCGCGGCAGGACAGGAAGGTTCAGCCGAGGGTTCCGATATCATCGAAGCTCATTGCGGACCTGATAACGGCGGCGGGCGCAAACCGTGTGCTTGCGGTAGACCTGCATGCCGGCCAGATTCAGGGATTCTTCAATATCCCGGTTGACCATCTTTACGCTTCCGCTATTATCGTAGATTACGTCCGCAAACGGGCCCTGAAGGACCTTGTCATCGTCTCTCCCGATGCCGGCGGAGTCGAAAGAGCACGGGCTTTTGCGAGGAAACTGCAATGCTCGCTGGCGATTATCGATAAGAGGCGCGAAATGGCGAACGTGTCCCAGGTGATGAATGTAATCGGTGATGTCTCGGGTCGGGATACCCTGATCCTCGACGATATGATCGACACCGCAGGTACCACAACGCAGGCCGCGTTGGCCCTGAAGGAACAGGGTTCGAGGAAGGTGTATGCGGCTTCAACCCACGCGGTCCTGTCAGGACCTGCGATCGACAGAATTAACGAATCAGTCTTGGAAGAGGTTATCGTTACGAACACGATACCCCTCGACACGAAGAGAGAGCGATGCAAGAAACTTACCGTCTTGAGTATCGCTTCCTTGCTCGCGGTAGCGATAAAGAGGATTCACGAGGAATCTTCAATAAGTTCACTTTTTGCATAGAGGAGGATGGTTATGGAAAGGGTTGTCTTGAATGCTGAAAAGAGGGAGGCGTCGGGGAAGGGCGTCGCACGCTCGCTGAGAAGGGAGGGGAGGATCCCCGCGGTTCTCTATCGGGGAGGGACCTCCACGCCGATAAAGATCGACAGGAAGGAACTGACGAAGTTCATTCAGGGAACAGCCGGGGAACAGGTTATCGTGAACCTTCAGTTCTCCGGTGGCGAAAACAGGCTCGCGCTTATGAAGGACTATCAGGTTGACCCCCTGAAAGGGGAGTTGCTCCATACCGATTTCTTTGAGGTCTCGCTCTCTGAAGAGCTGGTCGTCACCGTCCATGTGACGACGACCGGCGAGCCGATCGGCGTCAAGCGAGACGGCGGCTTGCTTCAATTCGGAATCAGGGAAATCGAGATACAGTGCCTTCCGGACAAGATTCCCGGACATGTTGAGTTGGACGTCTCGGGTCTCGAGACGGGCAAATCGATCCATGTCGGCGACCTGGCACTCGGTGAAGGCATCAAGATCCTCAGTGATCCGGGCGGTCTCATAGCGATTGTGACGGCACCGGTGGTCGAGGAAGTTGCAGCAGCGCCGGCCGCCGCTCCGGCCGAGGGGGCTGCGGAGCCGGAGATCATCAAGAAGGGGAAGAAGGAAGAGGCTCCGGGAGAGAAGGCTTAATTGTGGGTTGTGGCCGGTCTCGGTAATCCCGGGGCACGGTATGCGAGAACGAGACACAATATCGGTTTCATGGTGGTCGATGAGATCGCCGAGCGCCTCGGCATAGCGTTTAAAGAACGAGAGCTGTGCAGGATAGGAAGGGGCTCCATGGAGGGTGATGAAGTCATCCTCGTGGAGCCTTTGACGTTCATGAACAGGAGCGGCGTTGCGGTCAGGCTCGCGATGAAACAGTACAATGTCCGGCCGGAGAACCTGATAGTGATTCAGGATGATATCGACATGGAAACAGGAAAACTGAAGATACGGAAGAGAGGTTCTTCAGGCGGCCACAGGGGAATCGCATCCGTCATGGAGGCCGTCGGAACGAGGGAATTCACGAGGGTTAAGATCGGCATCGGCAGGGATGAAACGATGGAGGCTGAAGAGTACGTCCTCAGAAAGTTCAGAAAGGACGAGCTGCCTCTCATCAGGGAGGCCGTCACGAGGGCTGTCGATTCGGTCTTCGAGATCGTGACGGTCGGCACGGACAGCGCGATGAACAGATTCAATTAGAGGGCAGCGGTTTCCCGCCGACGAAAAGATCGGAGCAATTGCCCTTCAGGAAGATGTACTCCTCGTACTTTCGACCATGAGACGCGCCATCGTCTTTGCAAAGGCGACGGGGTCCCTTGGCTTTGTGCCCTCCATTAACAAGGCCTGATCGTAGAGGAGTTCGATATATTCCTGAAGCATGGTACTCTCCCCGTCCTTCTCAAAGAGTGCTTCCAACGCTTCGAAGAGAGGATGGGACGGGTTGATTTCGAGAATCTTCTTCGAGGCCGGCACGTTCTGTCCCATCGCCTGCAGGAGTCTTTCCATCCTGGAATCCATGGCCCCGTCATCTGCCACGAGACAGCAGACGGAATCCTTCAATCTTCCCGAGAGCCTGACGTCTTTCACCGCATCCTTCAGACGTTCCTTGATGAGTTCGAGGAGTTTCCGATACTTCTCTTCCGCCTTAACGCGGTTTTTCTCTTCGGCCTTGTCGAGGCTGATCTCCCCCTTGAGAACGGATTTGCATTTCTTCCCCCTGTACTCGAATCCTGACATGACGAAGTCATCAATCTCATCGAGCATGATGAACACTTCGTACCCCTTGTCGTAAAAGGCCTCGAGATAAGGCGATTTCAAGACTTCATCCCGTGACGTTCCGGTAATGTAATAAATTGCTTCCTGCGCGGCATCCATCGATTCCGCATAGTTCCGGAGTGTAGTATACGTCCCGGCCTCCGTCTTTGTGGATTCAAAGAGGAGGAGGTCTGCTATCGTCTCTCGACGCGAGAAGTCAAGATGGAGACCCTCCTTCAGGATCCTGCCGAATTCCTTATAGAACAGGAGATAGTTATCATATTCGCTGGACTTCATCTCGCCGAGGGCTTCGAGCACCTTCCTCGTGATACTCTTCCTGATGACCTCGACCTCCCGGTTGTTCTGGAGAATCTCCCTCGAGACATTTAGGGGAAGGTCGGCTGAATCGACCACACCCCTGACGAACCTCAGATAGAAAGGAATGAGTTCCTCGCAGTGTTCCATGATCTGAACCCGTTTCACATAGAGGGTCGGACCGCTCCTGAAGTCTCTGTAGAAGATTTCTGAAGGCAGTTTTGACGGTAAGTAGAGGAGCGCAGTGAATTCGGAGGTCCCCTCCGCCCTATAATGGATGACCTTCAGGAAGTCTGAGAAGTCATGGGAGATATGCCGGTAAAATTCACGGTATTCTTCCTGCGATATGTCCGACCTCTCTTTGAGCCAGAGCGCCTTCCTCGAATTGAGAATCTCTTCCTCAGTTACCGTGACCTTCTTTCCCTTGGCAAGTTCGGACTCTTTTTCCCTCTCGACTTCCATGACGATAGGGTGCTCAATGAAATCAGAATATTTCCTGACAATCCCGCGTATCTCCCATTCGTCAAGATACTTTATCTCGTCAGTATTCATGTGGAGCATTACGTCCGTGCCCTGCTTTTCTTTCTCAACCTCTTCAACGGTAAAGGTGCCGTCGGCCGTCGATTCCCATTTCACTCCCGGGTGAGCTGCCCCGCCTGCTTTTCTGGAGACGACGGTAATCCTGTCTGCAACCATAAAAGAAGAATAAAAACCGACACCGAACTGGCCGATAAGCTCAGGGTTGTCTTTGACATCCTTGCCCTGGAGCGCTTTGAGAAACTCTTTTGTGCCGGAGTGTGCAATCGTACCGAGCGCCTCGATCACTTCTTCCCGTGTCATGCCGATGCCGTTGTCGCTTACGGTAAGGATGCCGGCATGTTTGTCTGCCGTTATCCTGATCTTATAACCCCCCTCGCTTTCGAGCATGGTGCTGTCGGTGAGAGACCCGTAGCGGGCCTTGTCGATCGCATCGGACGCATTCGAAATAAGCTCCCTGAGGAATACCTCCTTATGGGAATAGAGGGAGTGGATCATGAGGTCGAGGATCTGTTTGACCTCCGTCTTGAATTCGAATTTCTCCGTAGTCATGTCTTCCCCTTCAACGCGTATTTGGCGAATACTATAATACGAAAGCAACGAGCAGGCATGCAACGGCGAAACCAGGAAAGAAGATCCGATCCGTCATCTTCTGCTCCCCTCGTATAATTCATACTCTAAGAGCCTGCATTCAATGGGGCCGTTGAAAAAAAGGAGCTTCTTCTTCGGCTTTAATCGCACCTTTTTAGCAAGCTCGGGATTTCCCGTAAAGAGATAGCCGGTATACCCCCTGCAGTTCTTTTTAAAGAAATCGCCGATACCCTTGTACGTAACTTCGAGTTCGGATAGTGTTCCCATCCGTTCGCCATATTCGGGGTTGAGCACGATGACCCCGCCTCCCGCGGGGACCGGAGTTTCGGCGTAATCGGCTGTCCCGAACTCTATGCAATGCTCAACACCCGCAGTGGTCGCATTCTGCCTTGCCGCGTCGACCGCGAGAGGATTGAGATCAGTGGCGACGATCCTACAACCTGAGGCCTTCTTTGCGGCAGTCCTCGCCTTCTCGCGCAATTCTTTCCAACGGGCTTCGTTAAATCCTTTCAGGTGCATGAATCCGTAATTGGATCTCAGGAGGCCGGGGGCTTTGTTCATTGCGATCAGCGCCGCCTCTATCGCCAGGGTTCCGCTGCCGCACATGGGATTGATAAAGTTTCCCCGGCCGTTCCATCCCGTCGCCATGATAACGGCCGCTGCGAGGGTTTCCTGCATCGGCGCTTTGAGGGGAATCTTTCTGTATCCGCGCCTTGAGAGTGGTTCCCCAGATGTATCGAGATAGAGAGAGCACTCTTCGTTTTTCCAGTAGAGATACAGAACAGCCTTGTCTCTTTCGGGCCCGGAATCCGGACGTCTTCCGCACTGTTCATACATCCTGTCGACGATCCCGTCCTTGCACTTCAGATTCGCAAAGCGCGAATCCCTGATAGCAGGATTGTCGACAGCGGAGGTGACGCAGATATAACCGTCCTCATGGATATAATCCTCCCAGGCGATATCGGTAACCCCTCGGTAGAGTGCATCCGGATTTCCTGCCCTGAAGGAAGCGACGTGAAAAAGGACCCGATGGCCGGAACGAACGAAGAGGTTGAGGGCCATAGTGTCATTGAGACTGCCTTCGGTCGCAACGCCGGCGGTGGTTTCCGCGAGGGCAGGAAAACCGAGAGAACGCAATTCTTCCCGTAAAACTGGAGCTATCCCTTTCGCACAGGTAATAAGAATTCCGCGCCTTTCCATGACACTATCGCCACCTATCGAGAGGGTCGGCCTTTTCCTTACTCAACATTCCGACTCAAATAATTCAGTTGCCCCGGGGAACATGGCGATGAAGGGGGGATAGAGAAAGAGGCATGTTCGGTCATCGACCGGGCGCCTTCCCATCGAGGAGGATGTAGTCTGCATCATCCGTTGTCGCGGTATCGATTCCGATATGGCCGGGCATTTCAGGGAGTATCACGGTATAACGCAAAATCGACTGTCTCCTGATCTGCTCCGGGATGCCCCTCTTCCAGGAATGACCCACTCCCGCGAGGACGACCATGGTCCGCAGGGGATTCTTCTTAAGAAATTCGACGAGATGCCAGGCCATGGTTTTGTCCCAGACCATCTGGGCCTCGCAGAAGAAACGAAAAGACCTGGCATCGTTTTGAAAGCGGTCGCCATGGACTCTTCTTATGAAATCCATATATGCTGCGTCAATGTCACAGGTTATGCCGGGAGGCAGTTGTTTCATCTCTTCGACAGTGAGAGAGGAGAATCCCTCACGGGAGACCTTTCGGGAAATTTCATTCGGAACGTTCAGCCCGATCATCGGGATCCCCCTGTCCTTTGCAAAGAGAAAAATCGTTTTATACCACGGCCAGGGAGCGCCCCAGTTTTCATAATAAAGCCGCAAGAAACTACTCATTTCAAGCTTACCCGCGGTCCAGAGATCGAGTTCCTTCTGACTGTCCGCGCGGAACATCTCGAGTCCGAGCGCGAGGGGAACTCTCGCTTCATCAAGTGATTTTATGACATCAAACTGGGCGAGGTGGTGTTTTTCGTTGTCATGAGATTCCCCCACAAAGATTATGCCGCTCAATTTGATATCATCAATCATCTGATTGAAGGAAATAATCTTGCTGTCACTCACCCGTAACACGCGTTCGTATGCCGCGCTGTCTCCCGTCCGGAAAACGGATAGGAGCGCCAGAAGGAAGAACAAGAATATGGTATACGTTTTCATCATTTTGCCTTCACGTTTTTCTCTGGTGTGTAATAGGTTTTCTTCCCCCGCAGGTATTCCTGTTCAACGTGACCGCCGTAATCATGGGGATATTTATATCTCTCACCATGCCCCAATTTCTTGGCGCCTGGATAGTGGCTGTCCTTCAGATGGTCGGGAACCTCCATGGTCTGCTCATGTTTTATGTCTTCCAGCGCCGTCTCAATTGCACGGTACGACGCATTGCTTTTGGGTGCGGTGCAGATATAGACCGTTGCCTGTGCTAGGGGGATCCTCGCCTCGGGCATGCCGATGAACTCCACTGCCCGGAGCGTTGCTGTGGCGACGAGGAGGGCCATAGGGTCTGCCATCCCGACATCTTCGGAGGCGCATATCACGATCCGGCGCGCGATAAATCGCGGGTCCTCTCCGGCATAGAGCATCTTCGCGAGGTAGTAAATCGCAGCGTCGGCGTCCGACCCACGCATGCTCTTGATAAAGGCAGAAACGGTATCGTAATGCTGATCCCCTTTCTTGTCATACACAACCATCTTCTTCTGAATCGATTCTTCCGCGATCTCCATTGTTATTCGGATGATCCCTTTTTCATCAGGAGAGGTCGTGAGGGCTGCGATCTCGAGCGCCGACAGCGCCTTCCTTGCGTCTCCATCGGACATCTTCGCGATATGCCTCAAGGCGTCTTCGTCTACGGCCATCTTGAGATTGCCGAGACCCCGCTCGCTGTCCCGAAGGGCGCGGCGGAGAATTTCCGAGATAGCCTCCTCTGCGAGCGGTTTCAACTCGAATATCTGGCTCCTCGAAAGGAGCGCGCTGTTCACATAGAAGAAGGGGTTTTCTACGGTCGCCGCTATCAGGGTGATGTTGCCTTCTTCGACGTCGGGCAGAAGGGCGTCCTGCTGGAGTTTGTTGAACCTGTGAATTTCATCCAGAAAGAGGATGGTGCGGATCCCTCTCCCCTTCTGCGCCCGCGCGTTCTGAATGACTTTTCTGAGGTCGTCGAGACCCGCCGTTGCGGCATTGAGCCATTCGAAGCGGGCATCTGTCTTTGCCGCGATAATTCTCGCTATAGCGGTCTTTCCCGTGCCCGGCGGACCGTAGAGAATCAAGGAGGTTATCCTGTCGGAATCGATCGCCCTCCTGAGAAGTTTCCCCTCACCGAGGATATGCTCCTGTCCGAAATACTCTTCGAGGTTCCTCGGAGACATACGAAACGCGAGGGGTTGACTCATTGTTTCCTGTCCAAACAGATCCATATAAAACTCTAACGCTTTTTTAAAGGATATGTCCAGAGACAGCATGGCATATACCTCGTTTAATGGCTATGACCCTCCGGCGCTGAATCCTAGTAACCCGAAATCCGTGGTTTTGCATGTCAGCAAAAGAATTTGCGAATGTGCAAAAAATATTCACTTGAGTATCTTTTAGAATCAGGATGATAGCCTTAGCACGGAACCTGCATAAATATGTTTGCCTGGAAAATAGAAGAGAAAACTGATAGACTTTTAACTCGCTAACGAGGGAGGAAGAAATGTCAAAGAAAACGGCCGATACAAAACAAATCTGTCCTTTCACCCTTGAGCCTTCTCAGAGATGCTCCACTTTCAGAGCGGCGAGCATCAAGAAGATCTGCCCCTTTACTCTCGAACCCTGCCTCCATTTGACGGGCGGCTGTCAGTTCAGATAAGAGCGGAAGATATCCTGCTGTTAAGGCTCCGCACCTGCATCTCCATGGCTGCTGTACTCGTATCGTTATTTTGCCGGTCATTATGAATAACCCATCGTGAAGAGAATTCTCCATGTCGATATGGACGCCTTCTTTGCGGCCGTCGAGCAAAGGCGCCGCCCCGAACTCAAGAGCATTCCCGTTGTCATCGGTGGCAGCGGAGACCCCAGGCAGCGGGGGGTTGTTTCAACGGCATCCTATGAGGCGAGGAAGTTCGGGATACATTCGGCGATGCCCCTACGGACCGCGTATAAGCTCTGTCCGCAGGCTGTATTTCTCCCGGTCGATTATGAGGAGTATTCGAGAGTTTCTGAAAGAATAAAGAAGCTCCTCCGGGAGTTCAGTCCGGTCATGGAGGATGTGGGGATTGATGAAGCCTTTCTCGATATTTCTGAGTCCGATACTTCATCAGAAGATATTGTCCGGGAGTTGAAAAAGCGAATCAGGAATGAGACAGGCCTCACCTGTTCCATAGGAATCGGACCGAACAAGCTTATCGCAAAAATCGCCTCGGACATGGAGAAGCCTGACGGGCTTACCATAATTACGGAAGAGGACGTGGCAAGCCGCATATCCCCTTTGCCGGTGAGAAAGCTCTGGGGAGTGGGACCGAAGACGGAGGCATATCTAAAAGGTATAGGCATTGGGACCATCGGCGAGCTAGCCGCCGTTCCTGTCGAGAGACTTATCGAGTGTTTCGGGAAATCATATGGGACCTATCTCTTCGAGGCATCGAAGGGAAGAGACGAGAGTTCCCTCGTAACGCACTGGGAACCGAAATCTTCGAGCAGGGAAACTACCTATCAGAAAGACACTGACAACTGGCAGGTGCTCGCAAGAACCCTTGCTGACCTCACGAGGGATGCCGTTGATGACCTGAAAACGAGAGGTTATTCCTGCAGGACCGTGACGGTAAAGATGAGGTTCAGTGATTTTAAGACCCATACGCGGGCAAAGACCCTCGCCGAGCCGGCAGATTTACTCGAACCGATACGGAGGGCTGCCTTCGAATGTCTGAACAGGTTTGAACTGAAAAAGAAAGTACGCCTTATAGGG
>DASPUT010000256.1 GCA_035622735.1 Thermodesulfovibrionales bacterium
GAAATCGAGCTTCATGAGGGGGAGGAATATGCGTTCCGTCGCCTTGCCCATGTAGCAGTCTTCCATCGGCGGCTTTCCTACTATAGTTGCCGGGTATATAATATCTCTTCTGTGAGTCACGGCGGTGACATGAAAAACAGGGTAGTAGTCGGCGGCTGAGTAAAAGCCGGTGTGGTCTCCAAACGGACCTTCGATGCGCATCTCACCCGGGTCGAGATAGCCCTCGATAACGAGCTCGCTGTTTGCCGGAACCTCGATATCGGAGGTGACGCACTTCACCATCTCGACCGGCTCCCTCCGTAAGAAACCGGCAAAGAGCATCTCGTCTATCGCTTCGGGAAGAGGGGCGCTTGCAGCGTACATGACCGCGGGATCGCTGCCGACCGCGATCGCGGCAGGCATCCTCTCGTTCCGGTTCTTGTATTTATCGAAGTGCCTCGCCCCGTCCTTATGTATGTGCCAGTGCATTCCGGTCGTTGTCTTGTCGTATACATGAATCCTGTACATGCCGCAGTTCGGCCGACCTGATTCGGGATCTCTCGTGAAGACCATCGGCAAGGTGATGAATCTCCCCTCGTCGGTCGGCTGGCCGTCACCGGGCCAGCACTTGATTATCGGGAATATCCTGAGATCGGGGTCCTTTTCGACGACCTCCTGGCATGGCGCGCTCTTCACCGTTTTCGGTACGTAGCGGGAAAACTCAAAGAGCTTAGGCAGCATCGCGAGCTTTTCGATCAATGTCTTCGGCGGGGTCTGCGTCAGCAGTTCCTCTATCCGCTTTGCCACGTCATCGAGCCTTTCTACCTCGAGGGCGAGGCCCATCCTTTCGAAGGAGCCGAAGAGGTTCGTCACGACAGGATACTGTGAGCCCTTCACCTTCTCAAAGAAGACCGCCTTTCCGCCCTGCGGGCTCTTGCAGAGCCTGTCCGTAATTTCGGTGATTTCGAGGAGGGGGTCGACCTCGACCCTTATCCTGTGGAGGAGTCCTTTCTTTTCGAGAAGCGAGATAAATTCCCTCAGGTCCCTGTATGCCATGGGGAATAATAACACGTTCATGAACTGTCTATCCACTTCGACGGTGTCATCGATAATTCGGACTTCTCTCTTGACTGGAGGGAAGAAGGGAAGTGATAATAGAGCGGCGGGATTTTTGAACCCTGAAGCATAGCTTACAGGAAAGAGGAACTGAGAGTGGCAGATAAGGTCTTTCGTTTCTGGAATCATAAATACAGCGATGAAGTAAAGCTCCTCAGGCATGGAAACAGAGAGCTTGCAGCTATTATCGGCTGGGGCGGGATCGAGGTTTTCGACCCGGGTATCGACGTCTTCGAGCTCGGCCATGCCTATGCACTCGCTTTTCGTGACAGCTCCTGCGGCCAGTGCGTCCCTTGCAGGATCGGGACTACACGGTTAGTCGAGATATTCGGGAGGATAAAGAACGGGGATGGAAAACCCTCGGATATCGAAGATATAAAGGCCCTCTCGATTACCATGTCTCAGGCGTCTCTCTGCGAGATAGGGCTCAGTTCCCCCGAGGTCTTTCTCTATCTCATCGGACAGTTCCATGACAGGTTCGAGGCCGCGATAAAAGGGAGTGACGAGCCGAGAGGCGGCTATGTCTATAAATCGATCGTCACCGCTCCCTGCATGCAGGCGTGCCCCATACATCTCGACATCCCGAAATACATAGAAGAGATAAAGTTCGGAAGATTCCAGGAATCTCTCAACGTGATACGGCAGAGACTTCCTTTGCCCGGCGTGGTCGGCCGGGTCTGCGTGAGGCCCTGTGAATTCAACTGCAGGAGGGGGCTCGTCGACGAGCCGATACAGATAAAACATCTGAAGAGGTTTGTCGCGGACTATGAGATTGAGAACGCCGGGAAACTTCAATGGAACAAGCCGGAAGAGAGGGCATTCTATGAGCGTTCGAGGGACATGAGCCCGGGACCGGAAAAGAAGGAACCGAACGGCATCCCTGTGGCGATCATCGGAGCGGGACCGTCGGGGCTCACCTGCGCCCATTTCTTGGCATTTAACGGATACGATGTGACCATTTTCGAGATGCTCCCTGAACCGGGAGGAATGGCTGCCGTGGGGATTCCTGATTATCGGCTTCCGAGGGAGATTCTGCGGGGTGAAGTGGAGGCGATCGAGAAACTCGGCGTCAAGATTATCTACGGCAAGGGTCTCGGCATCGATTTCACGCTCGAGGACCTCGAAAGAGAAGGGTACGGGGCTATTTTTATCGGCATGGGCTGCCACTGTCACAAGCAGATGGGGATAGAGGGAGAAGACAAGGGATATCACGGCTACGTGCCCGGCGTCTATTTCCTGAGAAACGTGAACCTCGGTCTTCTCGACGAGATACCGAAGGGGAAGAAGATCGTCGTTGTCGGAGGGGGAAATGTTGCCATAGACTGTGTCCGTATAGCCTTCCGGGTCGGTTTCGAAGAGTCCCATATCGTTTACAGAAGATCGAGGAAAGAGATGCCCGCAGACGCGGTAGAGATACACGATGCCGAGGAAGAAGGAGTTCAGTTCCATTTCCTGACGGCGCCGAAGAGAATCATCGGCGAAGAGGGAAGGGTGAGGGGACTTGAATGCCTCCGAATGGAACTCGGCGAACCGGATGCCTCGGGAAGGCGAAGACCTGTTGAAGTCCCGGGGTCTGAGTTCGTAATCGAGGCTGACGTGGTTGTAGCCGCAATCGGGCAGGAAGGAGACTTCTCCTGCATGTGCAATCTTCCGGGAGTCGATGTCTCCCCGAAGGGTGCGATCATCGTTGACGAAAACCTCATGACGACGAGGAAGGGCGTCTTTGCGGGAGGGGACTGTATCACCGGGCCCGATGTCCTTATCAGGGCGTGCGCGCACGGGAGGAGAATAGCACTGAAGATAGACAGATTCCTCAAGGAGGGGAGGATCGAAGTCTTTGAAGAAGAGAAAGACGAAAAGTTTCTCGACGGACTGCGGGTCTTCGACCCCTACGAGAAGATTCCCCTTCCCGGCGGCACGATCCGGATGCCGATAAAACATGAACCGCCTTCGGAGAGGAAGAAAGACTTCCGGGAGGTGGACAGGGGGTTTACCCATCGCGAGGCTGTCGCCGAGGCTACAAGGTGTCTCCGCTGTTACCGGGTGGTCACCTATGCATACAAAGAAGAAGCGACCGCTGATAGTAGTAAGTAAGGGGTTGGCTGCATTCATTTTCGAGTAAAGGGAGGGAAACATGACGATATGGAAATGCAACAAGTGTGGCAATACGATAAATGCTGATGTTCCCCCGGATGTCTGCCCGTCCTGTAAGGAGAAGTGTGAATACGTTGACGTTACCTGTTACATCCCCGAATGCGGAGGCCCGGAATCGGGTAACATAAATCCTCATGTCTTCGAGGATAGCCGTAAATCGGACGAATAGAAGAGAAATCTTCGAAGTGCGATCTATCAACCCCGCGGAATCACGCAACAGTTCAAATCAAGAGTCCTTATCATCGAGCGACCGGGTCGGACATCGCCCCTGTCAGTTCTCATCTTTCTTTCAGAAATCCTCACCTTCTTTTGATATACTTGCTATGAGAGGGTTTTCAGCGCGAAATCGATAATAGATATCGGAGGGGAGAGAAGGGGGGAACCATGAGAAACGTTTCGGTGGGCATCTGCCTCGTGATAGTATCGCTCACATGGGCTTTCTGGATTCCTCGGGCAGACGCATTCCCGGGTTTTTTTACGTCTAACTGTCTGACCTGTCACAACACGCTTTCGACTTGCAACGGATGTCACGCGCACGGTGTGCACTCGTCGATCGCAAAAAACGATATCAATATTGCGGGAACGACGGACAAGACAGTGTATGCACCGGGCGAGACGGTCAGTGTCACGCTAAACGGGGGATATCGAACGGGATGGATCCGTGCGATTCTCTATGATGAGACGATGAAGGAATTGGCGCGGAGCACAGGCACGGTACCTCAGGGTGCCATAGCTCCCTGTTGCGGTCCGGGGTATCCGATTACCTTAACCGCTACGGCACCGACGGCAGCGGGAACATACCTATGGAATGTGGCCTGGTACGGCAACAAGTTTGATCTGACCGATTCCGGTGTGGGCGCTACATTCTTCGGCCCCCAATGGACACCCGATCCGAACAATCCGAATCATGGCCAGGAGATTGTTAGCGTCACAGCCTTTACCGTTGTTGGCCCTACGCCTACGCCTACACCCACACCTACGCCCACACCTACGCCGATTCAGCCCGGGCCGGTTTCTCCGACTCCGACTCCTACACCAGGCCCAACACCAGGACCTGCGCCTTCGTCTCCGGTTCTGCAGCTTCCTGTAGGCCAGCAGATTTTCCCCTATCCCTCCGTTGCAACCCCGATCGTGAGTGCGGATCCCTCCCTGGCTCAGCCGGTAGGTATCGGCTCTCTCGCCCAAAGGGGAGATACACTCACCGTTCAACTCGCATTGGCCGGGTTTGCGAATGCCGTTGATATTTACTGTGCATTCATGGTTTCGACAGACCCCGGCACGGTCTCTAACGTGAAACCTGACCTCGGCTTTCAGTCCTTCACGATTCAAGAGATCCTGCAGGCGATCGCGTCCGGCCTTCCTCCAGCGGGGATTGTTCCTTTCATGTCGCATGTGACGTCGGCAGTGAATACTACGCTCTTTGCGGAAATCCCCGCATCGAGCCTCGCTCCGGGAACCTATACGATCTTTCTCCTCGCTGCGCCTTCTTCGACGTATAGCGCCATGATGGTGAGGCCTTTGGGCGGAGTGAGTAACTTCTACTTATGGGAAACTACGTTTACGATAGGCTGATCGTCGGTTCTGATGCTCCCATCAGCGGGAAAGGCGGAAGGGTAGACGATTGTGGTAGTAGTCCCCAATGTCGTCCGTAGGGGAGAGCGGGGCGGTTTGACATGAAATCCCCATCGCCTTCGGGGAAGCTGAGGATAGGACATCTCTCAACCTTTTATCACACCGCCATCCTCCTCATGGCAGAAGGCCGACTCGGGAAAGATATCGGTCTCGACGTCGAATGGCGGTTGTTCGGAACAGGCCCGGCCATGGTGGCGGCCTTTGAAAAGGGTGAGCTCGATCTCGCTTACATCGGTCTGCCCCCTGCGATTATCGGGATAAGCAGGGGTGTCAGGATCGTCTGCATCGCGGGGGGGCATGTTGAAGGCACGGTCATTTCCGGAAATAAGGGGTCTGTCGGCTTTCCCGAGTTCCAAGATTTGGGAGCCATCCTGGATCAGTTCAGGGGAAGAAACATCGGTGTACCGGGAAACGGCTCGATTCATGACGTGATCCTCGCGGAGTGCCTCGAGAGGTATCGTCTCAGGGAAGAGGTCGAGGTCGTCCATTATCAATGGTCGGATGAAGTGACCGAGGCTATCGTCAAGGGTAACCTCGCTGCCGCTGTCGGAACTCCTGCCTTAGCTATCGCGATTCAGCATTATGCGGATGGCCGGATACTCTATCCGCCCTCGTTGCTCTGGCCGAACAATCCGAGCTATGGAATCATCGCTGACAGGAACTATCTCCGTAATGAAGGGGAAGGGGTGGAGAAATTTCTCGTCCGCCATGAAGATGCCACCTCTCTCATCAGAGACAGACCCGGGCTCGCTGCAGAGATAATCGCGGGCTATGTCGGTTTCATCGATAAAGAATTTGTCATGGACACGCTCCGGGTATCGCCGAAATATTGTGCCCAGCTGACAGAAGATTATATCTTTTCGACGATGGAGTTCGTTCGGGTGCTGAAGAGACTCGGGTATGTCGACCGAGAGATTCCGTCGGAAGAGATCTTCGATACCACGATGATTCATGCCCTTCATCCTTCAAAGGACCATTACGGAGACGGTATTGCCGACAGCAGGATGGAACCGTGAGGAGGTCGCCGCGGTGAGGCATCGATAATCTGGTATAATAGAGTTAGTAAAGAAACAATGGAGGTGAAGGCGTATGTTTGAAGGACTCTTTCAGCCGATGCACCTGATCATCATCCTCGCGATCGCGCTGATCATATTCGGCCCCGGTAAACTGCCGCAGATCGGTGCGGGCCTCGGGCAGAGTATACGAGAATTCAAGAAGGCTCTCTCCCCCGACGATAAGGATAAGAGTTCGGTTCCGGAGAAGAGAGCGGCTACTGAATCGGACACAAAAAACGAGAAGACATAACGTTCCCTGCCCGCAGTTTTGTGGTCTCCTTTTCTTTATTCTGCTTGCGCGGGTGATGCGAAGAACCGTGCGCCGAAAGGGTAATGTTGATCCTTACCCCCTGTTCCTTCCATCTATAGCTCTCTCGAACATAGGGCATTTCTGTGGTATAGTTAAAAAAATGGCTCGGAGGTAATGAAATACGATGACAGAAAAAGAGAGGCCCCTGCCGAAACCCCCGTCTTCCGCTTTCGGAGGAAGGAGACGTCATGAGGAGGTTGAAGGCGAACCTCCCCTCATGGCTGACCAGATGTTTGCGGCGGTGGCTGAAGGAAAGATCGAGGAATTTCTGCAGCGGGAGATGCCTGATAACGAGCATGCCAGAACTCTCGCCATGATGATGATGGGGATGTCGGGAATGTTGCCGCCTCCGGGTCTTCCGTCCGCTCAGAGAGAAGAGATCGGAGAAGAGGCCGGGAAATCCCGCATTGGTGCAGCTGCTCAGGAGCCGTCTTCGGGGGTTCAGCCGCCTGAAGAAGTCCTGAAAGCGATCGAGTCGGGTGATGTGAAGGGTCTCATGGGACTTCTCGAACGGGAACAGGAAAAGCGGAATCCGGATACAGGGAACAGAGTCGCGGCTGCAAAAGGGACGGAAGACAGCCTCGGCCTGAGTGGGGTCGAAAAGGAGGTTATCGATAGGCTGATCGAAATCGCCTCGGAGAACAATCTCACGCTTGACTGGATAGTCCTGAGGGCCCTCAGACTCTATGCAGAGGAGTACGGGAAGACGGGCAGGCTGTGAGAGCCGCACGGGAATAGTTGAAGAATTGACGGAGGAGAAATGGAAGGAAAGAAGGTCACGGAGAGCAGCGTCACGATCGCGCAAGTCATGATTCCGCAGGACGCAAACCCTGCCGGTAACATCCATGGAGGTGTTATCATGAAGCTGATCGATACGACCGCAGCTGTTGTCGCGAGCCGCCACGCCCGGGCAAATACCGTGACCGTCTCGATTGACAGGCTCGATTTTCACAGCCCGGTCCTTATCGGCGACCTTCTTTTCAGTAAGGGCAGCCTGAACCTGGTCGGCAGGACTTCCATGGAGGTCGGCGTCAGGGTGGAATCAGAGAACCTCATGACAGGGGAAGTCAGGCATACCGCATCCGCCTATCTGACGTTTGTAGCCCTTGACAAGAACGGGCGACCTCAGCAGGTTCCTCCTCTTGTGATCGAGACGGAAGAAGATATCCGGCGGAACCGGGAGGCGAAGCTGAGAAGGGATTATCGCCTGGCCGAGCGGAGGCAAGAAGCGAAGTGTCAACTCGAACCGTCGAGCTGCAAATGAAAGACCGTCGCAGTGGCGGAGGAGTAACCTGTAGGCTTCGATCGGGTAGAGGGCTGGTGTCCGTGGCGATCTCTCTCGTCGTAACAATCCTGTCACTATTGACAGGGCTGCCTCATTTCGAGGGCGCATTCTGTGGCATGACTCGGGATACATTGCCCTCGTTGAGTGCGGAGACCTTTCTTTCTCTTGATCGTGTTCGGTCGGGCGATGAGTTGTCAGAGGGAAAGTTTCTCGTAGCGAGTCGCCAGATAACGGATCCGCGTTTTATGGAAACCGTCATCCTGTTGACCCGTCATGACTCGCAGGGCACCGTCGGTCTGATCGTGAATCATCCCACCGAGATTCAACTCTCTCAAGTCTTTCCGGAGATGAAGGGCCTGGAGCAGGACGCACACGTTCTTTACAGCGGCGGACCGGTCGGCATAAACCAGATGCAGCTGCTCATCCATTCGCAGAAAGAACTCGACGAGACCCATCGGATATTAAAAGACGTTTACCTCAGTTCGAGCAGGACCGTGCTCGAGCGTCTCCTGAACGGTCTCCGCGATAAGGCACAATTTCATATTTATTCGGGATATGCGGGTTGGTTGCCCGGACAGCTTGAGGGGGAGATAACGAGGGGTGACTGGCATGTAGTTAAGGCCGATGCCGAGACGGTTTTTGAGAAGGCTCCCGCGGATATCTGGCCCGAGTTTATTCGGCGGACCTCCGTAATCCAGGCGCAAGGGAGATAGACGGAGTGAAGAAAGGTTCTCACGAAATCCCTTTGGCCCCGTTCCGACGCACCGTTGTCTGAAAGATCGAGCGTGACCGCCCCCGGAATGACCATAAGGGATGATAAGATCTCCTGCAGATATGTCCTCTAAAGGTCTCACAATCGGCCGGCGTAGTATACGGTGATAGTCATGCCCATGAGGCATCCGAGGATGACACGCGAAGAGCGGACCATCGAGGCGATGGTCGAGATCTACTGCCGGGAACAGCATGGGGCAGGCAGCGAACTCTGTTCCGGGTGTAGGGAACTGCTCGCTTATTCCAGAGGCCGTCTCGAGAAGTGCCGCTTCCAGGAGAAGAAACCGACCTGCGCCAATTGTCCGGTACATTGTTACCGGCCTGCCATGCGAGAAAAGGTCAAAGAGGTGATGCGCTATTCGGGTCCGCGCATGGTCTCCCGGCATCCCGTGCTCGCCTTTTTTCACTTTCTCTACGGTTTTCGAAGAGCGCCTTCAGGTCCCAAACAGGGAAAGTGAGGAACCGGTAGGTGAAGCAAGATATCCCTTTCCTCCATCGGAAAGGATCCTGCCTTTAATCCGAACCGAGAAAATCCTGCACCTGCCTTCTTATCTCAAGATGATGGAGAGGGATATTCGGAAGATCCGTATTCCCGGGAACAGCAAGGATATGGAGGAACTTCACTCCTTTGTGCGGGCTCTCCATAGCGTCGAACAACTCCTTTTGGGTCGCTACCTTGCGTGTCTCACCGATACCGAATCCTTGTGCCACTGCTTCGAGGTCCACAGAAGACGAAGTGAATGAAGGCTGGTCTCCCGTTGAACCATAGGCACCGTTGTCGATGGCAAGGATCGTGAGATTGGCCGGTGAAAAATATGCGGCTGTCGCCAGGCTCCCGGGGTTCATGAGAAGGCTCCCATCGCCGTCTACAACAACGACCTCTTTCCGTGAAGACAGTGCTATCCCGAGGCCGATGGGGGTAGCCATACCCATGCTCCCGAGCATGTAAAAGTTTGAGGCCTGATGTTTTATATGATAGAGTTCTTTCGACGGAAAGCCGAGATTGCATACGACAACCCTTGAATCGAGATAGGGTGCCATCATGCTGATGATCTCGAAACGGGTAAACCCGGGAGGAGGATGATGTCCTCCGGGAGGGTTATGACGCGTCTTTTTTGTTGCGTCGGGCCCTGCGCCTTTTGGCGGTTCGGAACGGCATTCCGAACCTTCCCAGAGGGCAGGACTCAGGAGGAATGCGTGGATCCTGGCCCCGGCATATACTTCGGGCAGATTCTTTCTCACGAGCCGGAAGTCTTCCCGCGTGCTGATAAGGGAATTCTCTATGGCTGCACCCTCCAATATTCCCCGAAGCCGCGTTCCCATGGGGAGCTGGGCTTCGATTTTTTCCCGATACACACCTCTCTGGCTGACAAAAAGGGCAAGGGGAAAATGGTAAAAGTCGGTGAGGGAAAGTAATGCGTTTATCATATTCCCGACGCCTGAACTCTGAACGAAGATTGCAGGCTTCCTGCCGGAGAGCGCGGCACCGGCGCATATGCCGACTCCCTCCTCTTCTCTCGTGAGGGGTACGTGGAAGAACTGTTCGCCGATCATCCCGAGAAGGCACTTGAACTTTTCACAGGGAAGGGAGGCGGTAAAATCTGTCCCGTCTTCCTTGAGTATCGCTATCAGCTCTTCCTCAGGCTGCATAGTACCTCCTCTATCTCTTTTTCAGAAGCCTTCTTCGATACGAAGGCGGCTTCGACTTCATACGTCTTATGCTCTCTCTTCAATCTTCTTTCACCGCCGCCCGTTATATTGAGGAGAATGGTATCGTCTCTCCCGACGGAATCGTTATCCAGCGCCTTTCGGAGGGCGGCAACGGCTACTCCTGCCGCAGGCACGATATCTATTCCCTCTGTCTCTTCGAAGCTATCCATGGCGGAATAGACCGCATCGTTCTTTATCCCGTACATCTTTCCGCCTGTCGCCTTGAGCGCGTCGAACACCCCGCCTGCGACCGAGTAGGCGGGGTAGCGCGTCGAGAGCACCCGTGTAGTAATCTCTCCGATCAACTCGGGCCTCAGGTCGTCAGCAAAAAGACTGCGGCTGTTTCTTTCCCATGCCTTTACCATCGGCCCGAAGGGGAGGTTCTGCGCGAGATGAAGCACGGGAAGGCGTGAGCCGAAGCGGCCGTCTTTGAGAAACCTCTCCGCCATTTCCCAGACGCCGATGGCTCCCGTACCGCTCCCGACAGCCTGAAAATAATGATTTGGAAGCGCCCCCATCGCGGAAACCGCCTCAAGGAGAATAACGCCGAGGCCATCCCTCTTCGCTATGTTTTTCACCCCGCCTTCAAAGGGAAATCCTGTGTTTATCGCTATCCTCTTCGCTACATCGATCGTGTCCGAATAATCACCGTCTCCGACCGCAAGGGTGGGAATCCTCGAAGCGCTTTCGAGATACCACATCTCCGTGAGGCACATCCGCGGAACAAGGATGATTACCGGGAGGCCTGAGACAGAAGAGAGATGGGAAAAGGCCCTTGCGGTGTTTCCTGCAGAGGCCACAACAAGGCCGTCTAAGCCGTTTTCGAGGGCATTCTGGAGCACTACCGCTGCTTCGAATTCTTTGAAGGTGCAGGTTTGGAGCGATGCTCCCTTCTCGGGCCAGTATCCATTGAAGGCGATGAAGAGATTCGTGAGGCCGAGACGTGCTGCGAGGCCCGAAGACCGGTAGACCACCGGCCCCGGCTGACGAAAGTCAGGGGAGTGGACCGGAAGCCAGTTAAACCTCCAGATTCCGTCCGCACTCTTTTCCGTAAAGTGAGTGTCTCCATAGATCGTTCTGAGGAGCGAATCCCTGCAGTGTTCGCAGGAGGCGCAAAAGGTATTCTCAAGGACCTTGCCGCAACTCCTGCAGGCGATCGTAAAATGGCTCACGCCGGGCCTCTTTCAGGAAAGATATACAACCAAAGAGATACAATCGGGGAGAGGATTCCGCAAAAAAAGGAGCCTCCTCTCATTGTCGGCAAAGCGATTAGACTCGGTTCCGGCTGCATGTCAGAGAGCGCAGAAGGCTGATATGATCGGTATGAAAAAAGGCCTTCATCTTAGCGATATGCTATACTAAAACGACTGTTTTGTAAAGCAAAGGAATGGCGAAAAGAGTGAAATCAACGCCGGGTCTAAACGTGCAGAGATGACAGAGATTCAGCTGGTCAGTTACCCGAAACCTTGGTTGCTATTCTGGGTGACCGATCTCTTTGCCAGCGGCTATTTCTACTTTGCCTTATACCGCAAATGGCGTGACTGCAACCGCGGGATAAGGCAGCCTATGGTTGATGGAAGGAAATGGGGCCGCGCAGTGAAGATATGGCTTGCCGAGGTCTTCCTCCAGCGACAGCTGTTCGGCCTTTCCTCGTTCCGCTGGCTGCTTCATCTTCTAATTTTTTTCGGCTTCATCGCCCTGGCATTCCTCTCTCTGTTCCTGTTTCTCCTGAAGCCTTTGGGATATCTCAACCTTGACGGCGGCCTCACGGGATATTTCCTTCGCGGGGGAGGGTATGTCTTTATCAAGATCTGGGGCGATAGCTTCGGGCTTGCACTCCTGCTCGGACTCGTTGCGGCGAGTGTGCGGCGGTTCTTATTTCGTCCTGCGCAGCAGATTAATAACCAGGCGGATCTCGTCCTTCTTTTTCTTCTTTTCTGGCTGACCCTTTCGGGGTTTGCTTTGGAGGGGCTCCGTCTCGCTTTAGCGCCTGCCGAGATAGCACGATACTCGTTTGTCGGCCGGCTCTTCATCCCTCCGGGTAACTATACTCTCGAGGCGCTGAAGCCATGGCTGACCGCGCTCTGGGTCCTGCATTGCTTCAGCGGACTCTCATTGCTTCTGTACCTGCCGCACAGCAAACTGTTGCACAGCATACTCTCTCCTCTCGTAATCGGAATGAATGCTTTGGAAGAGCAGGAAAGGAAGGACCTCTATTGGCCCGACGTAGCGAAACACAGGGCGACAAGATAGCAAGGGGCCTGACCCGCAGGCAACTCATCGAGCTGGAGGCTTGTGCGCGCTGCGGTGAGTGTCAGGTCTGGTGTCCCGTGTATGCGCAGGATAAGCGGGAATGCATCACGGCGAGGGGTAAACTCGATTCCCTGCGCAGACTCGTCAAAGATCGTCTGCCCGAGAAAGAGAGATCCGATTTCCTCAACGGACTCTATGAATGTTCCGCTTGCGGGCAGTGTCACGTGGTCTGTCCGGTGCGCATCAATACTCCGGAACTCTGGGAGCAGACGCGCTGGTCTCTCGTGAACGCGGGGATCCCGCAGCCGGAAAGCCAGATCAAACAACTCGCACAGATTAAGGAATTCAACAATTCCTTCGGAAAACCCCAGCAGGAGCGTGGCATTTGGGCGAAGATGGCGTGGGAGGCGGGCTTCTTGAAAATGCCGGTGCCGCTCTGGCGTGATCATCCGACATCACTCATCTATTTTGCCGGGTGTACGGTCAGTTTCGACCCTGCGATGCAGTCCGTGGCTGTGCAAACGGCACGTTTGCTCCAGGAGGCGGGGATCGATTTTTCGATTTTAGGCGATGAAGAGCCCTGTTGCGTCGGCAAGCTGCGGAGGATGGGAGACCTCGATTTTCCTTCGGAGGCCAAGAAACGTTCGGACCAGCTCGCTCGAATGGGGCTCAGTACCGTCGTCGTTTCCTGTGCCGGATGCTTCAAGGGCCTGCATTCGGACTATTCGAAACTCTGGCCCGAGAAGGTGCGGATAGTGCATCTTGTCCAGCTTCTCGACCGCTTGCTTCAGGACAGGCTTTTGAGCCTCGAACACGAAGTCCCACTCGTCGTAACCTACCACGACCCCTGCCATTTGGGGCGTCACAATCGGATCTATGATGAGCCCCGACGCATCTTACAGACGATACCGGGGCTGAGACTGGTGGAGATGCCGCGCCACCGTGCCTTTTCTTCCTGTTGCGGCATGGGCGGCGGCTTGAAAACGGTCAATCCGGAAATCCAGCACAGGATGGGCGCCGAACGTATTCGAGAGGCTGAAGCAACAGGGGCCGAGGCGATTGTCACGCCCTGTCAGACGTGCTCGATGGGCCTTATCCATGGAGTAGCCGAGGCTGGTTCACGAATGAAGGTCTATCATCTCAACGAAGTCCTCCTCCGGTCGGTCCGTCCCGATATCACAGCCGAGAAGGTGCAGGCGGCCTTCAAACGCCTGACAGAGCCCGTTCAGTTCTAATCCTCTTTCACGAATCGTATACTCGCGTCCTTCGGTACATTGAACCCCAACTCGACTTCGAGAGCCTTGAGAATTCCGCTCGGCACGGGGCAGGCGACATGCGGTAGATGCCTCGCTGCAGAGCGGTAGACCGGGTTATTGAGAAACCCGGTAAATGCGGCCATCATGTTGAGGGTTGAGATGTCGTCTTGCATCTTCTTCACCCGCTCGCATTCCGAATCAAGGGTGATCTCCACCTCTTTATCATCGCACTTTTCAGCTTTGACGCTCGTAGACAAGCCGCATGCACCGCAATGGATGGTAACCTTCGTCATGCTTTATAGTACCACGGAATAGAGGTCAGAATGGCATACATCGTCAGATGGCGAACAGGTCGTGAATATGGGTGAACATGCCGTTTATGCTCCTTGTTTTCTTCCTTTCTTCTGCGAGGAAGAGGAGGATCTCCTTTCGTATCAGGTTGATCTCCTGACTTGTCCTGTCCCGGGGCCGCGGTACGGTTACGTTCAGCGTCTTTCCGATGGCAGCCGGCCTCGAGGTCAGGCAGATGATTTCGTCCCCGAGGAAGACAGCCTCTTCGACATTATGAGTGACAAAGATCACGGTCTTTCCTGTCTTTCCCCATAGATCGAGAAGCGCAACCTGCATATAGTCTCTCGCCTGGCAGTCGAGAGCGACAAAAGGTTCGTCCATGAGCAGGATCTTCGGCTCCACCACGAGCGTCATGGCAAGGGCGGCCTTCTGCTTCATCCCTCCCGACAGTTCCTTCGGATAGAAGTCTCCGAAGTCCTGCAGCTCGACGAGTTCCAGTGCCTCATGCGCCCTTCGCCTCCTCTCCTCTCTCCCCATCCCGGAGGTCTCGAGGCCGAATTCGACATTCCTGATCACTGTCCTCCAGGGCAGGAGAGCCGGTTCCTGGAAGATGTATCCGATCTCCCTCATGGGTGCTGTCACCTCTGTATCAGCGATCATGATGTTTCCCCCGTCGGGTCTGTCGAGACCCGCGATCATCCGCAAGAGCGTTGTCTTGCCGCATCCGCTCGGACCGACGATGCAGAGGAACTTGCCTTCCGGGGCGGTGAAGGATATATCCCTGAGGATTTCTATCCTTCCGTTGTCGGAGGGGTTCTGAAAGGATTTATTGACGCCTGAGATTTTCAGTTCCACAGGTCATCTCCACCTGAGCATCCTGCCTTCGAGTTTTCGTATGATAAAGTCCATCGCATAACCTATGACCCCGATAATGACCATCCCCGCAAGAATCTGGTCGGGACGCTGTATGTCCCGAGCCGTCATAATCATGTATCCTAGACCATACCCGCTCCTGATGCCGGTGAATTCCGCCGCCACGACTGTCATCCATCCGATGCCGAGGGCGATCCGTATGCCGGTGATGATCGACGGCAGCGCCCCGGGTATGAGGACCTTCGTGAAGAGAACTCCCCTCTTGGCGCCGAGAATTATGGATGATTCAATAAGCCTCGGGTTGATCGAGAGGACTCCGCTGATGGTATTCAGGATGATCGGAAAGAAGGCCCCGAGGAAGATGATAAAGGATGAGGACCTGTCTCCGATGCCGAACCAGAGAATCGCT
>DASPUT010000257.1 GCA_035622735.1 Thermodesulfovibrionales bacterium
CTTCACCTCCTTTCATTGAGAACGGTCTGCGCTGAACCGCGATTCCCGGAGAATCACGGCGCGGAAAATATTATAGCAAATCTCTCTTCCGCATTTCATTCAAGATATTCCCCCTCGGCCCTGGGACCGAAGGATGCGGCGCCTTGATTTGATCAGAGTTTTTCGATGATAATAGAAGCCCGAGAATCGGGCATTCCCGTTTCACTATGGATGACCTCCTGAAAGAAATACGGCGCCTTAATGCGAACCTGGAGCGGTTGACGGATTATTTCGTCCCCTCCCGTGACCCGGCAATCCTCGGGCGGTACAGGGCGTTCCGGTCTTTCTCACAGAACAACAGGCTCTGCTTCAGGGGAATCCCCGAGCCGGATCCGGTAGGGTTTGAAGAGTTGAGAGGGATTAACCCCGTCATCGAGCGGCTCATCGAGAATACCGAACAATTCCTCGAAGGTCTTCCGGCAAACAATGTCCTCCTCTACGGACCGCGGGGGACCGGAAAGTCCTCTGCGATTAAGGCCCTGCTCAACAGGTATCGGAAAAGGGGATTGAAGATGATCGAGATGCCGAGGGAGACGCTCTTTCATCTCCCGGATGTCGCGGAGATCCTCAGGGGAAGACCTGAGCGGTTCATCATATTCTGCGATGACCTCGCCTTCGAGGAGGAGGAAGTCTCCTACCGTGAGCTCAAGGCGGTCCTCGAGGGCGGACTCGAAATGAGGCCGCACAACATGCTCATCTACGCGACTTCGAACAGGCGGCACCTCATGCCGGAGAGACCGGAGGATAACCTCCCTGTCCTTTCCGGAGGGGAACTCCATCCGGCTGAGACGATGGAGGAAAAGCTCTCCTTAAGCGACCGGTTCGGTCTCAGGCTCGGCATCCTCAACTTCGATCTCGAAACATATCTCGATATTGTTTCACATTACGCCGCAGCGAGAAGGATCACCATCCTTCCGGAGGACCTGAAGAAAAAAGCCACGCAGTGGTCCCTCTCTCACGGGAGTTTCTCGGGAAGAACAGCCCGTCAGTTCGTTGACGACCTTGAGGGCCGGGTAGGAATGAAGAGGCCCAATGAAAAAGCGTGAATTCAAAATGACGGCGATCGAGTTGCCTGCCGACCGCATGGGGCGGTATTACTTCTTCTCTTTCGACTCCAGCACGTAGGAGAAAAGGTCCCTGCACATCTGAAGCCTTTTCGAGTAAACCTTCCTCGAGGCCTCGTCCAGCTTCTCGATAGAAGGTTTCAGCTTGTCGCACCTCGTAATAAGACTTCTCAGCTCATCCGAACGGAAGGCCATGGCATCCTGAGTCTTCGAACAAAGGTCATCGAACTCCATTTTCCATTCTTCCTGCGCCTCTGCCGCCCCAAAGGCCGGGAAATCGCGTATCCGTAGATCCTGAAGAACAAGAGAAGAGAGAATTATGAAAATGAAAAAGATCGAAAGAACAAACGACCTCTTCATATCTTACCTTTCCCGCGCCGGAAGATTCCGGCTACGCTGCATCCCCCGGTTCGATAACGCTTTGCATTGAGAGCCTGTCCCCTTCTCATTGAACCTGCCTTATGTGGCATCTCTGACAATCAATAAGGGGAAAGGCGACCGAAACATGACAGACACCGCAGTATTTTCCCTCAAAGATCTCTTTCATAGAATACTGCGACGTTCCCTTTTTTACGCCGACAAATATTTCCGGATGACAGAGCTCACAGCCATTCCAGACCGTATGCTTCTTGTGAGAAAATATGATGTCGGGCATTCCTTCCACTTTTGCCCCAAGATCAAAATCCTTCTGAGCGGTAATCGCCCGTCTCTTGATCGAGACGTTCTCGACAAAATCAACCGGCCTTATCAGGCCCTCTGCTTCGGCCTTTTCCCAGTCGACTCCGTTACCAAAGCGTTCCTTCGGGAGCTTCGCGGTGAATTCGCCAAAATCGTACTTCGGTTTCACATTCTTTCCTGCCGAGTGACAGAACGCACATCGCGCCTTTTCTCCCGGTGTGGGAGCTTTAGAGCATGCCTCGAATACCTTCTCTTTACCCGATATCATCTTCCCGTTATGACATGCGCCGCAGTAGTAACCCTTCATGTTGTCAGTCGCCTTGACGGCTGTGGCGCCCGCCTTCATAGCGAACCCAATGTCCACATGGCACACCCTGCAGGTGAATTTTGCCCGATGAAGCCAGTGATCGAAGACAACCGGGGAAAGACCTGCCTTCTCGGAATAGTTGTTGATTACGACTCTGCCGTATTCATATGGCAGGGGCCTCTTTTTCTTGACGGAGGTTTGAGCCGACACCATGCCGACAAAAACAAAAAGCAAGAAGATTCCACAGAGAACCTTATTCATAGAAAGCCCCCTCCTGTAATTTGCTTGTGATGCGTGATTCGGCTCTATTATAGTCTCATCCCGGATAAAGTCAATATATCTGCACCGGCGACGGAAGCCGTCCCGACTTCTCGTTCCCGCGGCCTTTCCGGCTGAACCATGATGAATCGAACCTAATCGTATTCCATATCGATTACCGTGCCGCCGGCCTTAATCTTCTTGGCGGACGCTACCCTTGTTGATCGCTTTTTCCTCCACGGAGACGCCCGAGGAACCAGCCTTAAGAATGAAGTGCGCCATCACCGCCAGAATGACGGCAAGGAGAAGAATACTCAGGAAAAATTTTGGTCTCCGGTAGAGCAGGTAAGCAAGGACTAGCGCGATGGCAACTGTGACGAGAGGATGGGCCTGATAAAATCCGATGACGACACCCATGTATCCAGAGACGTCCATACAATCATTTATACCAGAAAACCCAAAAATGTGAAAGTTGCTCTCGCCTTATCCGTTCACCTCTCTATGTCATGAAGCGGCAGTCCCATCGCCTCAGCCAGCGCTCTATGCACAATCCCACCCCGGTAGGTATTCACGCTCGACCTGATTACCGCGTCCCCCCTGATGGCCTCCTCGACACCCTCATTTGCGACGATTTTGACATAGGGGAATGTTGCATTCGTCAGTGCGAGCGTCGATGTCCTCGGATATGCGCCGGGCATGTTGGCAACGGTGTAATGGACGACACCGTCAATTTCGTACACAGGATTGTCATGCGTCGTGGGCCTCGATGTCTCGACACATCCCCCCTGGTCTACAGAGACATCTACGATTACCGCGCCCTTTTTCATAGATTTGAGCATATCCTTCCTGATCAGGAGCGGGGTTTTCCCGCCGGGTATGAGGATAGCCCCGATGACGATATCCGCATCTCTGATCTCTTCCCTTATGTTGTACTGGCTCATCGGCAGGGTACGCACCCGTCCCAAAAACAGCTCATCAATTTTTTGCAGCCTCTCGACACCCCTGTTCATCACGAAGGTGTCCATTTCGAGACCGAGACAGACACGGGCGGCATTGCTTCCCACGACTCCGGCACCCAATATCACGACCTTCGCGGGCTTCACCCCCACGGTCCCCGTAGGCAAGACTCCGTCGCCCCCGCAGAATTCCTGAAGATAATAGGCGCCCATGAGAGGCGCCATTCTTCCGGCAATCTCGCTCATAGGGGTGAGGAGCGGAAGGCTCTGGTCCCTCTCGAGGGTTTCGTATCCCAGGGCTGTCACTCTCCTTCTGAGAAGCGCTTCGGTCAGTTCGGGGTTCGGCGCCAGATGGAGGAAGGTGAATATCGCCTGCCCCTCCCTGAGGAGGTCGTACTCGGAAAGGAGGGGCTCCTTAACCTTTATGATAAGCTCAGATTTCCTGAAGAGCGTCTTTCTCTCGACGATGTCGGCATCGGCATTGAGGTATTCATCGTCGGAGAATCCGCTGCCCGCACCCGCTCCCTCCTCAACAAGAATCATATGCCCTTCCCTCTTGAGTTCCTCGACGCCGGCCGGGGTCAGCGCAATCCGGTATTCCTCCTTCTTAATCTCCTTCGGAACGCCTATGATCATACAGGATTCCTCCTCGAAGCTACATCGTTCAACCAAATTATAGCAAATGTGGGCCGGATTGCTAAGAGAGGAGAGGTGCGCTATAATAAGGCCGGTGACGTGATTATCGCCGCTTCGCGGCGTTTGCTGCCGTCCACTTCTGCAGCCTGTCGAGGGGGTTCTGGATGAGGAAAAGAACGCTTCCTCTGTCCCAAGTCTATGGTCTGCTAGAGCCCGGACCGGTCGTGATGGTCACTACGGCCCGTCGAGGCCGGGCGAACATTATGGCCATGTCGTGGCATACGATGATGGAGTTCGAGCCGCCGATTATCGGCTGCGTTATCAGCAACAGGAACCATACGTTCGGCATCCTCAAGGAAACCCGGGAATGCGTCATCAACATCCCCACCGTGGAACTCGCCGAGAAAGTTGTCGGATGCGGCAACACATCCGGTCGCCGCGTCGACAAGTTCAAGACCTTCGGCCTCACTCCGGCTAGCCCCTCCCGGGTATCGGCGCCGCTTATCGACGAGTGCCCCGCGAACCTTGAATGCAGGGTCGTCGATACACGGATGGTGGCGAAATACAACTTCTTCATCCTCGAGGTAGTCAAGGCATGGATCGACCCATCGAGGAAGAACGGACAGACGATCCATCATCTCGGCAGGGGCGTATTTATGATCGCAGGCAAGACAGTTAAGCTGCCTTCGAAGATGAAATAGCAATCGGCAAGATCAGACTGAACCGAACTCCTAGCGACCGATAACTCTCCTCTCGCTGCGGGGCTCATCATCTATGCCTTTGCAGCAGGATTTGAGAAAGATCTTCTCTTCGTACTCGGGGGAATCAGCGAGATTGAGGGGTCGTTTCCGCATCATGTTCAGTTTCAATATCTTGAAGTTCAATTCCCTGAGTCTCTTCAACCTCTCCTTCTCATCGTCCAGGGTGTTCACCAGTTCTCTCAGGCTCATCACTTCCCTATGCGTTTCGATTTCAGGCGGAAGGCACCCGGCGTTCTTCATGATCCTGTAGGCGAGCCGCAGGTCTTCGGCCAGCCAGGTTTCATCCTCGAAGACGAGGGGTTTCCCCTCCCCCCGGAGATTATCGAATGCGCCCTCCTCCATGGCCCTCCTGATCCGCTCTTCAGCGACCCTGGCGATTATTTCCATATTACCCCCTCAGCCCTGAATAGGCTGACTGAAAGGCAAAGATAGCAAAGACGAATAACAGTCCGGAAAGAAAGAGGAGATAAACCCCCCTGAGCAGATTCTTCCTCTTCACCTCGGAGAGTCCCCTCGGCGCAAGCATGACGGCCCCGAACGAGAGCATGAGGCCCAGGAGTATCTGGGTAATGCTCCTAACCAAGGCCGGCCCCTGAAAAACCGTGGTGCTTCAAGGGAAATGCGTAGCTGTTTCTCGGCTCCTCCACAAAAGTTATTCTATGACACTTATTCTTCTCTTGTAAAGCCTTGTTCCGGAAGAGATAATAATTTTCCTTGACAGTGAGATGTAACATCTGTTACATTATTAACAGAAGTCACATCATCTCCGAGCCGAGAAGGAGGCAACAGATGAAAAAGGCGACAAGAAATCTGGACGAGCTATTCCTGGATATCGCATTTGCGGCAGAACGAGAGTTCAACTTTCCACACGGGGATCTGCATCGCATCGCAAGAGAGATAGAGGATACCCTTGTCGCAGTCGCCTTTGCGGAGGCTGGAGAGTTCGAAACCGCAGTGGGCTGCCCGAATAAGGGTGGTGAAAACACGAAACAGCAACGGCCCGGCTGCCGTACGAGGACATTTACCCGCCTTTGTGCGGGAAAGGCTTAGTCGAAGCGCGACGGGATGAGAGAGGAGGCGCAGAGAAAAGCGTATGAAGCGTAGAGAGCAAAAGAGCATGGTTAAGAGCCATCACTGGATATTGTTCTTTTATAGCGTTCCTTCAAAGCCGGTGAGCAGCCGGATGAAGATATGGCGGAAACTCGCCAAGGCAGGGGCGCTCCAGCTCAAAGGAGCTGTCTACATCCTCCCCCTGACCGAAGAGCACTATGAGTTCTTCCAATGGCTTGTTTCTGAGGTCTCGTCAATGGGCGGGGAGGCGGCGTTTACGAGGATCGACGCCATTGATTCCATGAGGGATCAGGAGATCATCGATCTTTTCAATCAGCACAAAGATGTCGAGTACCAAACGCTCGGCGGAGCCCTCGAAGACCTCGAAACGAAGGTGAACAGCGTCAGAAAGGGCTCAAAGTCACAAAACCCTAAGGCGTTGTCAGAGCAGATCGCCAAGCTCTCAAGGAGCTATGAAGAGGCCCTCAAAACAGACTTCTTCGTTTCAAAATCCGGCTCCGCATTCAGTTCAAGGCTCAATTCCCTGCATAAAGCAATTAAGAGTCTCTCAGGAGCTGCAATCGAGGTTAGACCTGTAAGTGTACCTTTGCGAAAAATCGGAGACTACCAGGGAAAGATATGGATAAGCCGCAAGAGGCCCTTCGTTGACAGAATGGCCTCGGCATGGCTGATCAGGAGGTTCATAGACAGAAACGCCGTATTCAGACTCGTTGACGAGAGGGAGATGGCGACTGTCGCCAAGGACCATGTCACCTTCGATGTGAGCGGCGGGGTCTTGACTCATGTCGGTGATCTTTGCACTTTCGAGGTTTTGGTAAGGACATTCGGAATGAAGGACAGGGCCGTCAGGAAGATAGCCGAGATTGTACATGAGCTCGACATTAAGGACGACAAGTACCGGAATCCTGAAACGAGGGGCCTTGAAGAGATCCTTTCCGGGCTCAGAAAGGCTGTCAAGGACGACACGGAGCTTCTGGAAAAGGGGATGTCAGTCTTTGAGATGCTTTTTCTGTCAAAGGCAGGCCCCTAGCATGAATAGAGGAATACCATTCAAGGACACATTCCTTTACTGGCTGAAGCTTGGCTTTATCAGTTTTGGCGGCCCCACAGGGCAGATAGCGATGATGCACAAGGAGATTGTCGAAAACAAAAAATGGATGGACGAAGATCAGTTCCTGCATGCCCTTAACTTCTGCATGTTTCTGCCCGGCCCTGAGGCCCAGCAGCTCGCCACGTATATCGGCTGGACGCTCAACAGTACCCGCGGCGCCCTGGCAGCGGGAGTGCTGTTCGTGCTGCCCTCGGTCTTCATACTCTGGGGCCTGAGCTGGATCTATGCGGCTTTTGGGACGATCCCGGCAGTGTCGGCCCTCTTTTACGGGCTGAAGCCGGCAGTCGCTGCGATTGTTGCCGAGGCGGTGATCAGGATCGGAAAGAAATCTCTGAAGACCGGCACCCTTGTTGTTCTCGCTTCTTTGTCATTCATCGCCATCTATTTTCTGAACATCCCGTTCCCGGTAATCATTGTCAGCGCGGGTATCATTGGCTATTTGTTCAATCGTCGGCTGTCGGGCCAGGGGGAGCCACTGAAAGGCGCTGTATCTGAATCAGTGCATGACTCCACATCCAGTGGGTGGGGCCGAACCATCAGAATCGCCACATTCGGCCTGCTTCTCTGGTTCTCTCCGATGATTCTCATCGGTCTGTGGCTGGGGTGGGACTCTATTCTCGTCAATATCGGCGTCTTGTTCAGTAAGGCAGCGGTCGTGACCTTTGGAGGCGCTTACGCAGTGTTAGGCTATATAGGCCAACAGGCAGTGAACCATTATGGTTGGCTCACACAGGAGCAGATGATGGACGGACTCGCCCTTGCCGAAACCACTCCTGGACCGCTTATCATGGTTAACCAGTTTGTGGCGTACGTTGCCGCCTATCTCCATACACAGGGGCTCACGCCTGCCGTAGCCGGAGCTGTCGGCGGAGTTGTGGCCACGTGGGTTACCTTTGTGCCGTCAACGCTCTGGATTTTCATCGGCGCCCCGTATATCGAATCGCTCCGTCGCAAGGTCAGGCTCTCTTCCGCCCTGACCGCTATTACTGCCGCTGTGGTCGGAGTGGTCCTCAATCTGGCGGTAAACTTCACGCGCCACACTCTCCTGCCGGAAACCGGAGGGTTTCAGTGGTACGCGCTTGCCGCTTCCATAATCAGCTTTGTCGGCATGACAAAGTTCAAGTGGGGCATGATACCGGTGATCATCGGCTCGGCATTAGCCGGGTATATATGGAAACAGATTCTGTAACAATAAGGAGAACCATCATGAATTGTGCACAATTTTGTCCGGTAGGAAAGCTTGAAAAGTTGCTATTGGCAACTGACGGATCAAAACACAGCGAGGGAGCGATACGGGAGGCCATTGGCTTCGCTTCGAAATGCTCGAGCAAACTTTACGTATGCATGGTGCTTGAAACAAACCCCGAGTATGAAACTATCGGCTCAGATGTCTTAGAAAGAGAGGAAGAAGAGGCAAAAGCCCATCTTGACTCAATTAAGTCAAGGGCGGCAACGGAGGGACTGGCATGTGAAACTATCTTCCTCGAATCAGTGGAGGCTTCTGAAGCCATCGTGGACGAAGCGACTGAGAAGAAAGTCGACATGATCGTCATCGGCAGGCATGGACGAAAAGGCTTGTTGAAAGCATTTATGGGAGAGCTCGCTGAGAGGGTGATCACACACGCTCCCTGTAAGGTCCTTGTAGTACCCAAGGCTGCCAAGATTGAATACCGAAATATCATGGTGGCAACAGATGGGTCCGGACATAGTATCGCTGCGGTTGAAGAAGCTGTAAACATCGCAAAGCGTTGTGGCAGCAGAATCATCGCTCTCTCCTCTGTCCGGACAGACAGTGAGTTGGCACGAGCTCAAGCAAATGTGAACAAGGTTCTTGAGATGGCCAAGAGTGAAGGCGTAGAAGCCGAAGGGCTCACGCCTGCCGGTAGGTCTTATAACGTCATCGTCGAGACAGCAGGCGGAAGAGGAGTTGACCTAATCGTTATGGGGATGCCGGTAAAATCAGAACTGGGAAAGTTCTTCACCGGAAGTGCGACCGAAAAGGTGATCGGGACCGCTGGTTGTGCAGTCCTCGTCGCAAAGGGAGAGGCTTCGGTTTCTGCAACGGTTTAGCTCAAACATTACAAGAAAAGGAGAATAAGATGAAAGAAGTAACGGAAATGGCGGTAAAGCTTATGGCGGCATCGGCGAGGACAGCACCGAAGGCCGGTGGAAAAGACTTTCTCGAAATCGCGGTGATCACGAAGGACGAGGATCTCAAAAAAATCGCTGAGACGATGAAGGAATATGCATCGAAGAGCACCAACGAAGCTTACTGGCTGAGGGATGCATCGAATATCGAAAACTCTCAGGCTCTCCTTCTCGTCGGACTCAGCAAGCCGGTGACGGCGGGGTATGATTGCGGGGGATGTGGCTATCTTACGTGCGCAGAGTTTGCGAAGAACAGACAGATCAGGAGCAAAGAGATGGGATATACGGGTCCCCATTGTGTGATGAGGATGATCGATATAGGCGTGGCTCTTTCATCGGCTGCAAAAACGGCGGGCCTTCTCAATGTCGACAACAGGGTGCAGCAGCGCGTCGGAGCTGCGGCAAGGGCCATAGGTCTGATACAGGGCGAAGTCGTCATGGGCATACCGGTCAGCATAACGGGGAAGAGTATCTATTACGACCGGCAGACACCCGTGAAGCACTGAAAGATACCGTAATGAATGAACAGGCAGGACACGATATTCGAGCGTTTTTTTTGCCGATAGTCCGGACAGAATACTAAATGTCAGGAGGCAAAAACCTAGGAGGTCTGAAAGACCGAGAATGAGCAAGAATATTGTGTTCTGCCTAGATATGGGGCACACGATATCATGACAAACATTCTCTCTCCTTTCACAGCACTCTGTTCGGTCGGTTTCTTTGCGCGATTGTCGTACGCCCTCGCGCGAAGCCCCGTGCTTCCTCTGTTTGCATTGTACCTTGGTGCCGGGCCTGAGGCGATAGGATTTGCTGTGGGGATATCAACGGTGACAGGGATATTCTTCAAGCTTCCCGCAGGCGCCTTATCGGACGTGATAGGCAGAAAGAGGACGATGATGATCGGTCTTCTCTTTTTCGCCTTCATGCCCTTTACCTATCTC
>DASPUT010000258.1 GCA_035622735.1 Thermodesulfovibrionales bacterium
ACCATCATGGCGAAACGTCCGGGAAGGGCACTGGAAGGAATGCGTGCTGACCATCCCTTCATCCCGAGAAAATCTCAGACCGTTCTCGGAAATTTTGTCTCGCTTGAAGAAGGGACCGGCATCGTCCATATAGCTCCCGGCCATGGCGAGGACGATTACGAAATAGGGCTCAAGTACGGTCTCGATAGTTACGCGCCGGTCGACGACCACGGTAAATTCACCCGGGAGGCAGGTGAACTCGAAGGACAGTTTGTCTTTAAGGCAAACACGACGATTATCGGGATGCTCCAGGAAAAGGGTGCGCTTATAAAGGAAGAAAAGATCACGCACTGCTATCCCCACTGCTGGAGGTGTAAGAAACCGGTAATCTTCCGGGCGACGGAACAGTGGTTCATCTCGATGGCCGAGAACGATCTCAGGAGAAAGTGCCTGACCGAGATAGACGGGGTGCAATGGATTCCTTCCTGGGGAAAGGAGAGGATCCACGGCATGGTGTCGAACAGGCCTGATTGGTGCATATCGAGGCAGCGCGCATGGGGCGTACCGATAGCGCTCCTGAAGTGTAAGGAATGCGGGAAGGTAATCGACGACCATTCCGTGCTCGATGGAATCGTCAAGCTCGTTGAGTCTCGAGGTTCTGATGTCTGGTTCACGACAAAGCCGGAGGAACTGCTCCCCGCAGGGTATACCTGCAAGAAATGCGGGGGAAGACGATTCTCCAAAGAGACCGACATCCTTGATGTCTGGTTCGATTCAGGGGTGAGTCATGCCGCCCTTCTCGAGAAGGATGAGCGGGTGGCCTGGCCTGCCGACATGTATCTTGAAGGGAGCGACCAGCACAGGGGATGGTTCCAGAGTTCCCTCATCGCATCGGTGGGGTCACGGGGTTCTGCTCCTTACCGGACAGTCCTCACCCACGGTTTTGTCGTAGACGGACAGGGGAAGAAGATGTCGAAATCCTTGGGGAATGTCGTCGCGCCCCAGGACATCATCAAGGCGAACGGAGCGGAAATCGTGCGTCTCTGGGTCTCGGCCGAAGACTACAGGGACGACATCAAGATATCGAAGGAGATCATCGACAGGCTCGTAGAGGCATACCGGAAGATAAGGAATACGGCCCGTTTTCTCCTCGGCAACCTCTCTGATTATGACGGCAGGGATTACGGCTCCCACCTGCTCGAGATAGACCGGTGGGCGATGTCCAGGCTGCAGGGCCTTGTGAAGAAGGTGACCGATGCATACGAAAAATTCGAATTCCATCAGGTATACCACAGTATCCATAATTTCTGCATCGTGGATATGAGTTCCTTTTACCTCGACATCCTTAAGGACAGGCTTTATACGGCGAGGGCGGATGCAACGGAGAGGCGGGCTGCCCAGTGGGTCCTCCGGCAGATACTCTCTGCGATGACGCGGCTCATGGCACCGGTTCTCTCTTTTACCGCCGATGAAATATGGAGTTTCGTCCCTGGTGAAAAGGAAGAGAGCGTTTTCCTCACGGCCTTCCCTGTCTTTGAGGAGAAATTTTATGACACCTTACTGGAAGAAAAGTGGTCAAGGTTGATCGCGATACGGGATGTGGTCAATAAAGCGCTCGAATTGAAAAGGCAGGAGCGGTTCATCGGAAATTCCCTCGAGGCGAAGGTCGTCCTTTTCCTCGGCGATGGTGATTACCGGCTCCTCGATGGTTACCGCGGTTTTCTCACGGCGCTCTTCATCGTCTCCGAAGCGGAGATCAGGAGAAGCGAAGAGAAGGACGGAGAAGTCTACGAGAGCACGGAGTCGCCGGGCGTCTCCGTGGCGGTTCTGAAGGCCTCCGGGAAGAAATGCCAGCGGTGCTGGAACTGGAGCGTACGGGTCGGCACGTTCGAAGACGCGCCGGAGTTGTGTGAGAGATGTTATCCGAACCTGCGATGAAGCGATCTCTTCCCTTTCTCGTCTCGGGACTGGTCGTCGCTCTTGACCAGATAACAAAATACCTCGTGAGGGGCTCTCTCACACCCTTCGAGACCGTAAGGATCCTGCCGTTCCTCCAGTTCGTCAGTGTGAGGAACGAGGGTGCCGCCTTCGGGTTATTCAAGGGTCTCGGCAACAACACATTCATCATCATCTCGGCTGCGGCGATCATCCTCCTCTCCGTTCTCCTGGCAAAAAGCAGAGGGGACTGGGTCGCCTATGCGCTCATCCTCGGAGGGGCCATCGGCAACCTCATAGACCGGATCGTCTTCGGCAGGGTGACCGATTTCATAGATGTCTTTGTCGGCAGATTCCACTGGCCCGCCTTCAACATCGCCGATTCTGCCCTCACGATCGGACTCGGGCTGCTCCTCGTGAGTTCACTCTTGCCTGCCAGGACGAGGGAACCCGTTTAATGCATCCCGTGTTAATCCGGATAGGCCCGCTCACCGTACACACCTATGGGGCCTTCGTTGCTGCGGGTTTTCTGCTTGGTCTTATGCTCGCCGTTCGTCAGGCGAAGAGGGAGGGGATCCCTTCCGAGAGGATCTTGGACATCGGATTCTATCTGCTCCTCTCTGCGCTCGTCGGATCGCGGCTTTTTTTCGTTGCTCTCAATGCCGGCCATTATCTCCAGCACCCCCTTGATGTCTTTAAGATTTGGGAAGGGGGGCTCGTCTTTTACGGAGGTCTCATGCTAGCGGTGCCGGTGGCGATATGGTACCTGAAAAAATATGACCTCGATCGCTGGAAGATAGCAGACATATTTGCCCCGTCTCTCGCGATAGGACATGCCCTCGGGAGACTCGGCTGCTTTTTTGCGGGGTGTTGCTTCGGGAAGACCGCTAACGCCCTGCCGTGGGCCGTCGTCTTTTCCGACCCGGAATGTCTCGCCACGACAGGCGTCCCCCTTCATCCCACCCAACTCTATGAATCTTTAGGGGAGCTGCTGAATTTCGTTATCCTCGTGACCCTGAGAAGACACCAGTCTTACAGGGGACAGTTGTTCTGGACGTACCTTTTGCTTTATTCTCTCCTCCGATTCTTCGTTGAGTTCTTCAGAGGCGATGAGGTGAGGGGCTTCATCTTCTCCGGCATCTCGGTATCGCAGGGCATCAGCATGCTCACGGCTCTCCTGGCGATCGGCATGCTGAAAAGACTCGCGAGAGAATCCTGAGCGTCCATCTCCGGTCTCATGCGAAACAGGAAATTCATTGAGTTCTTAGACAGGGTCATGGACCATATCAAGGGTTTCGTCCTCGCACTGATAGCCGTCATCGCGGTGCTCGGCGTTGTCGTGGGATACAGATACTACCGCTATACCCAGGACGACCCCGCGTTCTGCACGTCATGCCACATGATGAAGGAGGCCGTTGCGGAGTGGGAGAGGGGAAAGCACAGGGATATCGTCTGTCAAAAATGCCACCATCTGAACCTGCTCGAGCAGAATCAGCTCCTCGTGTCGTTTGTCCTCAAGAACCCCGGTCCTTTTTCCCAATCACACGGCCGGAACAAGCCCTGGCTCGAATGCAAGAACTGTCACATAGATGAGATCGCACAGGGCTCTGTGACTCTCAGGAAATCATACGGCCATGCCAAGCACGTATTCATGCTGAACACCACGTGCAAGGTTTGCCACGGTGGGAGCCTCCACCGCTTCAGACCGAATGAAAAGGCCTGCCAGGAATGCCACAAGGATAAGGGCGTTCATGGCGTCGGAATGGAGGCATTTTCCTGTTTGAAGTGCCATTCTTTTTCGGAAAAGTCCGTCCAGATGGTCTCGAATGAAAAGTGCAGGAGATGTCACAAGGTTCCGACTGTGGGGCCCATGTCGACGTTCCCGTGCCACCGCTGTCACAAACCCCATGGAAAAATAAAGCTTACGTCGACAGATTGCCTCGGAGAGTGTCATGGCAGCGAGACAAAAATCGGGCAGCACGACCGCCACATGAAAAAGGGCATGCAATGTCTCGATTGCCACAAGGCTCACCGATGGGTTGTCGGCAGGACCGAGGCGAAAGGCCTCTGCAACAGATGCCATCCGAATCGGGACCCGAAGACCTTCGTTTATTAATCATCGGACCCGCCTGTCGAGAGAAATTAGCAGTCGAGAGAAATTAGCTTGACTCCTGAAAATATCGTGGTAATATTTTTTAAGGGCATGACACAAAACGGGACGTCCTTGAGTGAGAATCCGCTTTTTCCCGGTGACCTGAACAGGCGGTTCCGGCCCGGTGAAACAGTCATGCCATTTCAGTCTTACCGGTAATACGCAGAGAAAGGATACCCATGCATACGCCTCATCCGCATACAGCCGACCTTTGGCCTCTGGTCG
>DASPUT010000259.1 GCA_035622735.1 Thermodesulfovibrionales bacterium
GGAAGCGTCTCCGATAACGGGTATCTCCCTATCCGTCAAAGGGAGACGGACGGTCTTTCCTATGAACGCCCGATATCGCTCGTCATCGGGATGTACCGCTACCGCGGTGTCGCCGAGCATCGTCTCCGGCCTCGTCGTCGCGACGACGATATATCCGTCACCGTCAGAAAAAGGGTATCGTATGGAGGTGAGGACTCCATCGAGCTCCTCATGTTCGACCTCGAGATCGGACAAAGCGGTATGGCACCGCGGACACCAGTTGATGAGCCTCTTGTCCTGATAGATGAGACCTTCTTCATAGAGCTTCACGAAGACCTCTCTGACCGCCCGCGAAAGCCCCTCATCGAGGGTAAATCTCTCCCTAGACCAGTCGCACGAGGCACCGAGTCTCTTCAGTTGATGGATGATCCTCCCGCCGTACTCTCCCTTCCACTTCCATATCCTCTCGATGAAGGCTTGCCTTCCGATTTTTCTCCTGTCGAGCCCCTCCCCTGCGAGATTCCTCTCCACGACATTCTGTGTCGCTATCCCCGCGTGATCCGTACCCGGAAGCCAGAGGACTTTAGAGCCGAGCATCCGTCTCCATCGGGCGAGGATGTCCTGCAGCGTCGCATTCAGGGCATGACCCATGTGTAAAGAGCCGGTGACATTCGGAGGAGGGATGACGATGGAATAAGGGCTTCCGGAAAAGGCATCAGGGTTGAAGTACCCTCGATCAAGCCATAGGGCGTACCACTTTTCTTCTATCCCTTTCGGGTTATAAGCCTTTTCTAATTCTGTCATATCGGGAAAGGACGTCAGGGAGAAAACCTACAGACCCTTACGTTAAGAGAGGCTCGGGATAGGCATTCTCAGCCTATATCTCAGACTTAATCTTTTCTATCTCCTTCGAAATCATCGTCTCCGCAAGTTCCGGAACGGTATCCCAGATGACCTTCTCAATCTCTTTTGTGAGGGAAGCAAGAACACCCTGGAGCATCTCCTTGAGAAGTCTCTCGATGAGTTGCGGCGCGACCTCCCATAATACCTTCTCCGCGGAATCCTTAACCGAAGGAGTAATCGCAGCAAGGAGCGATTCCTGAATGTCTACAACCCTTATGAGCGAGGCAACCTTCTCATCGAGGGTCTTCTTAAGGATATCGGCAAATTCATCTCGTGAAGGGAATTCGATCTGCGGAGTTGCTGGAGGAGCGACCCGCTGTCCCCCGGCGACTTCTTCCGCTTCAATCTTCTCAATCCCTCTGCCGGCCCCAAATTCCTCCGCCACTTCGACCGGTTCTTCAAATGCTGTCTTTTCTCCCATGGGCGGCTCTGCAGAAAGACCCTCTTCAGTGGGCGCGGCAGTGATCTCTTCCATCGTCCAGAGGTCTTCTTCCGCAGCTTCCATGTCCGCTGCCTCGAGAGCCTCTCCTTCCATAGGCTCTTCTTCCTCCATCCCTTTACTCACGAGTACCGCGTTCACCTTGCTCAACAACTCCTGAGATTCGAAGGGCTTAATGATATAATCATCGGAGCCGACATCCTTCGCGAGGTCTTCATCAATCGGCTCAAAGGCTCCGGCAAGTAATATGACCGGTATGTCTGCCGTATCGGGGTTCTTCTTGATCTTTTCACAGAGTTGATAACCGTTCATGACGGGCATCGCGATGTCGGCGAGTACGACGTCGGGTCGAAAAGACTGAAGCGCGGCCAATGCCTCATCACCGTTGTTCGTGGCCTTAATATCGAAGCCCTCTCCGGCGAGTACCAGCTCGACGACTTTCTGGATCGTTATGCTGTCGTCAGAAAGGAGAAGTTTATGTCCCATGCTTCCTTCCCTTCGGAGGATCAGTCCCCCATAACTCTGTAATAAGAAAGGGCAATGCCCCCTTCAATCACTAGCCAAATTGTATTGTTTGTGAAGAAAAATGTCAAGATGTAAAAATTATTCCGTTCCGCACGCTTTACCGTCAATCACGACTCACGCCCCGAGGCTCGCCTCTCCGGAGTCTCTTGCCGTGATGTACCCCGAGAGGAGTATCAGGGTGCCCCCGAGGATGTTCCTCGAGGTTATAGTCTCACCCAGGAAAAGTGCCCCGAGAAGAATTGCAGAAACAGGTTCGAGGTATCCGAGAATCGCAGCCTTGTTTGCGGTCACCCTCTGGAGACCTTTGAAATAGAGGACCGGCGCCACTGTTGAATGCACGATACCCATAACGGCGCAGGCCAGGAAGAGAGACCTGAGGTCATCGGGTACACGGACAAAAGGCAACAGGACTGCGACAATAACGAGATTCTGCCAGAGCGTCATGAAGAGGGGATGCA
>DASPUT010000260.1 GCA_035622735.1 Thermodesulfovibrionales bacterium
ATTCCCTATCTTGATCGACTCGGTATCACCGCGGTTGAGCTGCTGCCGGTTTTTCAGTTCGATGCTCAGGACTGCCCGCCGGGAAAGGTTAATTACTGGGGCTTTGCGCCGGTCTCGTTCTTTGCGCCTCATGAGGGATACAGTGCACGACGGGACCCGCTCGGGCCTGTGGATGAGTTCCGCGACATGGTCAAGGCGCTTCACCGGGCAGGCATCGAGGTGATTCTCGACGTCGTCTTCAACCACACCGCCGAAGGCGATGACCGGGGACCGACTCTGAATCTGCGCGGCCTGGATAACAGCATCTACTATATCCTCGAACAGGACCGTTCGCGGTATGCCAATTATACCGGCACGGGCAACACGCTTAACGCCAATCACCCGATAGTCCGCCGCCTCATTGCGGACAGCCTCAGGTATTGGGTTGAAGAGATGCATGTGGACGGTTTCCGGTTCGACCTCGCGTCGATCCTCGCCCGTGACGAGTCAGGAGGTGTCATGGCGAGCCCGCCGGTCCTGTGTGATATCGATTCCGACCCGACATTGGCGGGCATCAAGATCATAGCCGAGGCGTGGGACGCCGCGGGTCTCTACCAGGTCGGCAGCTTCGTCGGGGACAGCTGGAAGGAGTGGAACGGGCGGTTCCGCGACGATGCCCGTGGTTTCTTCAAGGGGGAGGAAGGTTCATTGGCGCGATTTGCCGACCGCCTGATCGGCAGCCCCGAGATCTATGGCCACGAAGACCGCGAACCCGAACAGAGCGTGAACTTTGTCACCTGTCACGACGGCTTCACCCTGAACGATCTTGTCTCTTACAACGAGAAACACAACGAGGCAAACGGAGAGGGGAACCGGGACGGGGCAAACGACAACCACAGCTGGAATTGCGGTGTCGAAGGCCCTACCGATGATCCAGCGGTCGAAAAACTGAGGAACCGGCAGGTGAAGAACTTCCTTACCGTTACCCTGCTGTCGGTCGGCATGCCGATGATCCTGATGGGCGACGAGGTCAGGCGAACGCAGTTCGGCAACAACAACGCCTATTGTCAGGATAACGAGACCAGCTGGTTCGACTGGACCCTTGTCGAGAAACAAGCCGATCTGCACCGGTTCGTCACGCTGCTCAACGCACGTCGGATATTGAGGGACACTGAGCACGAGCGCCAGCGGATGAGCCTCAATCAAATGATCCGTCAGTCAAAGCAGGCGTGGCACGGCACCAAGCTCAACCAGCCGGACTGGAGCGGCAATTCTCACAGCGTGGCCTTCAGCGCCGAGATCCTTAAGGAGAAGATGCTCTTTCATCTGATCCTCAACGCCTACTGGGAGCCGCTCGATTTCGAGCTGCCTCCGACGGCAAGTGCAGACCCGTGGCGCCTGTGGATAGACACTTCCCTTGAGTCTCCAAACGACATTGTGGAATGGCGTTCGGCAACGTCCGTTTCCGGATTTACCTATCGGGCCGAGGCCCGTTCGGTGGTCGTGCTGTTCTCAATCTCGACGCTCGACAAGGGAGGAACGGAGTGAGACTTTCCGCAAACAAGACCAAGATTATGTGCACCATCGGTCCCACCTCTGAGTCGAGGGAGGTGATGGAGCAGATGATGCAGGCGGGCATGAACGTCGCGAGACTCAACTTCTCCCATGGCGACTTCGCCGCGCATAAGAAGGTCATCGAAAATCTCAGGGCTGCCTCGCTGACTGTGGGACGCAGGATCGCGATCATGGCCGACCTCTCCGGCCCGAAGATGCGCATCGGCAAAATCGATCCCGAGCCCGTCGAGCTCAGGCAGGGCGAACCGTTCACCCTTACCACAGACGATATCATCGGAGACAAGAATCGTGTCTCCGTCTCCTTCCGAGGTCTTCCCGGGGCGGTTAAGCCCGGATACACGCTCTTTCTGAATGACGGCTATATTCAACTCGAGGTTGCCGCGATAAAAGGGAATGATGTGTTCTGCACGGTGAGGGTCGGCGGGGAACTCCGCTCCCGAAAGGGCCTGAACCTTCCGGACATCAACCTCGGCATCAGCGCATTCACGGAGCGCGACCATGAGTGTCTGAGGTTCGCCCTCGAAAACGGCGTGGATGCGGTGAGCCAGTCTTTTGTTGAGGGACCCACCGATATAGAGGCGGTGCGGAAGGCCGCTTCAGACCTCGGGCATCATCCCTTCATCATCGCAAAGATCGAACGGTCAAATGCCCTCGAACACATCGACGAGATTATCAAAGTTGCGGACGGCATCATGATCGCCCGCGGCGACCTCGGCGTTGAAGTGCCGATCGAACAGATCGCGCTTGTGCAGAAGCGGCTCATGCGTCTTGCGAAGATGCATGCGAAACCGGTCATCACGGCAACGCAGATGCTCGAGTCGATGACGGATAACCGCAGGCCTACGAGGGCCGAGGCCACGGACGTATCGAACGCCATCCTCGACGGCACTGACTGCGTCATGCTTTCGGGGGAGTCCGCAATGGGCAAGTATCCTGTGGACGCCGTCGCGATGCTCGCAAAGATCGCGGCTGCCGTCGAGCCCCACCGTCCGGCTACGAGCGTGAGAGAGCTGTTTCAGGGAGTCGATCTTACGGGAAGACTCCGTCCCGCTCATCTCATCGCACTGAGTGTTGAGGCGAGCCTTGAGTATATGTTGCCCGCGGCGGTCTTCGTGCCGACCCGCAGCGGAGCCACCGCAAGGCGGATCGGCGGATTTCGACTGCCCGCATGGATTATCGCGGTCAGCTCGCAGGAGGCGACATGCCAGGCGCTCCAGTTTTCACAAGGCGTGTATCCTATACATGAGCCTGTTTACCCCGATGATTGGAATGCTTACACAAGAGTCCTGTTGAGAGAATACGACCTCAAGGGGGATTTCGCGATTCTCACGGAAGGCCCTTCCCTGAAACACCCGCAGATGAACCACCGGATGGAGATTATCGAGCTGCATGCGCCGGACAATGGGGGCATGCAGGACCCGCGTGGATAACGAGACTGTAGTAAAGTCTGAGCATAGTATCACATGAATATCTTAACGACACCTGGGATGGAATGGTGTGTAGGCTGCAATTCCTGTTCTCTCGCCTATGTCCGCATTACGAAATAATCTGAGACGGGTGGCATGCCTGAAGGTGCTTCAGCAGGCATTCAATTGAAGAGATCGAGGAGGAAAAACGCATGGCCGTGAAAGAGACGGGAAAGAAAAAATCACAGTTGGTAAGCCTTGCGGACGAGGAGAAGGTGAAAGAGGTTCTCGTGAGCACGGTACTCAATCTCTGGGAGGTCGTGAATAATCTCACCCGCCTTCGTCCGTCAAGGAAGGAGCGCTACCGGGTGACGATCTTCGGATCTGCGCGGGTCCTGAAAGACTCATGGGTCTTCGGCGAAGTCAAGCGTCTTGCGCGGACGCTAAGCGATATGGACTGCGACATCGTGACGGGCGGCGGTCCGGGATTAATGCAGGCGGCCAATGAAGGCGCTGCCGGGGCCCGAAAGGGCGGCCGAAGCCATTCCTGGGGTGTGCGCGTTGACCTGCCTTTCGAACAGGACGTCAATCCCTTTGTTGAGCAGGCATTCGAACATCGCACGTTCTTCACCCGGCTGCACCAGTTTGTGATCATGTCGGATGCGTTTGTTGTTGTGCCCGGCGGTATCGGCACTGCGCTCGAGACACTGATGATCTGGCAGCTTCTTCAGGTCAGGCATCTTGACGACAAAACCCCGTTCATCCTGATAGGGAAAATGTATACCGACCTTGTGGGATGGGCGAGTGAACATATGCTGAACCCCCAATTCCCGCTGGCGAATCCAGAAGACATGAAGATACCTGTCTGTGTGAACACCGCGGATGAGGCGATCGCTGTCATACGCAAGCACCATTCTGCATGGAGGAAAAAACAGCTGCGCTCGCAGAAACAGTGAGATTGAGACAGTGCTCGCCGGAGACATCGGCGTACCTGTGATTACGGCCTCACCTCGTTTTGTTTCCAGCAGGACTCGACACAAAGGGGCCCTGATACCCTCTTTGCACACCTTGCTTTTTCAGTGGACATTTGGTCCTGAAGAAGGCAAGAGGGCAGAGTAAATAGACCCGACTGATGCGATGGGGCTGCATGACAGGCGCTTGACCCCAGCCAATTTCGTCCGATATCTTTTTCATGAAGCCCGTTCGACAGGTCTTCTGAGTCCGTTCATTCTTCGAAGCCTTTCTTGATTTATCAGGGATTAGTGCGTAAAATATCATGCGGAAAAGAAGTGCCCTGGCTCGAATAACACCGGAGAAGAAAGGACTGTTTCGTGTCCCCGATTCATGGCTTAAGGAGAGATAATCGAGGGTCACGCAGAAATGACGCGAGGAGGAAGAAATTGGAGTATCGAGTAAAGAAGGCGATATTTCCCGCCGCAGGTCTCGGCACGCGATTCTTGCCGGCGACGAAGGCGTCCCCGAAGGAGATGCTTCCGATCGTGGACAAGCCGATGATCCAATATGCCGTCGAGGAGGCGATTTCCTGCGGCATAGAGGATATCATCATCATCACGGGGAAGAATAAGCGCGCCATTGAAGACCATTTCGACTCTGCCTACGAACTCGAAGAAAAGCTGAGGACTACCGGAAAGAAGAAGCTCCTCGATGAGATAAACAAGCTGAGCGATGTCAATTTCGCATACATCAGACAGCGGGCGGCACTCGGCCTCGGTCATGCGATACTCTGCGCAAGACCGTTCGTGAAGGACGAGCCCTTCGCGGTCATTCTCAGCGATGATATTATCGACCCTGATTATCACCTCCTGGAGGAGATGATCAAGGTTTCTCAGGAGGTTGACTGTCCCGTGATAGCGCTCGAGGAGGTGCCGGATTCGGAGGTCTCGCGATATGGCATCATTGCCGGTGTGCAGGAGGGAGATGTTTACAGGATTACGAGTCTCGTCGAGAAACCGAAGAGAGAAGAGGCGCCCTCGAACCTTGCGATAATCGGGAGGTATATCCTCACCCCGGACCTGTTCAGGATTCTCGGAAAACAGAGACCCGGCGCAGGCGGCGAGATACAACTCACTGATGCCCTACGGGAATTGTTGAAGAAGCGCACTCTTTACGGCTATCCCATCAAGGGCAGGAGATACGACGCTGGGGATAAACTCGGATTCCTGAAGGCTACGGTAGATCTGGCGTTGAAGAATCCCGAGGTAGCTGAACCCTTTAAGGCTTACATCCGTGATGCAGGGGGAAGGCTGTCGTCGGCGAAAAACAGAGAGAAACGTTTTCGAGCAACTCGTAAAGGGTAGGGGGCTGCGGCTTTCCTCCCCTTTTTCCGGTTTTCTGTGATGAACGGTGAATATGTCTATTAAGAGTGTCGTCTATTTTGAGGCCGAGACGGGTTATCAGCCGTTTATCGACCTGTACGAAACAGAGGAGGACCTCGTCATCGAGATCGAACTCCCCGGGATAAACCCCGAGGACGTGCTCATAAAGGTCTATGGCGATGTTGTCATCATTGAAGGCGTGAAGAGAGAAAAACGCGCAGAGAAGAAGGTCAACTATATCTGCATGGAAAGAAAATTTGCGAGCTTCCGGCGGATACTGAAGATACCGACGCCTGTCAACACGATGGCGGGAAAGGCGTTATACCGCGAGGGCGTCGTAACGCTGAGGTTCCCGAAGCTTAAGGACCGGGTTGTCAAGATCAAGATAGAAACGTAAAAAAAAAGGGTTCCCGGTTTACACGCGACTTCGGGGACTGAGGTGAGGGATATGGCTGAGATCGAACAGAAAGACGAGAAAGAAGTAGAGATTCCCGATACACTGCCGGTTCTTCCCGTGAGAGACATCGTGGTCTTCCCGTACATGATTCTGCCGCTCTTCGTCGGCAGGGAGATGTCGATTAAGGCTATTGACCAGGCATTGAGCACGAACAGAATGGTTTTGCTCGTCACCCAGCGTGACCTCAATGTCGAGAATCCGACTCCTGAGGAACTCTATTCGATAGGTACCGTCGGGATCATCATGAGGATGCTGAAGTTACCTGACGGGAGGGTGAAGATACTCGTTCAGGGCCTCAGCAAGGTCAAGGTCCTGGACTTCACCACGACGGAGCCGTTCTATACGGTCACGATCGAGAGGATAATCGATCAGAAAATAGAAGAGATCTCGATCGAGACCGAGGCGATCATCAGGACGGTCAAGGAGCAGCTCGATAAGGCCGTTTCCTTGGGGAAGACGATCCTGCCGGATATCATGGTGGTCGTCGAGAACCTCGAAGACCCGGGGCGGCTTGCAGACCTCGTTGCTTCCAATCTCGGGTTGAAGACGGAACAGGCGCAGGAGGTACTCGAGATCGCGGACCCCATACAACGGCTGAAACGGGTCAGCGACATCCTGAGCAGGGAGATCGAACTGCTCACCGTCCAACAGAAGATCCAGACAGAGGCGCGGGGGGAGATAGACAAGACACAGAGGGAATACTTCCTGAGGGAGCAGCTCAAGGCGATACAGAAGGAACTCGGTGAGATCGACGAGAGGGCTGAAGAGATACGGGAGTTCAGGAAGAAGGCAGAGGAAGCCGGGATGCCCGAAAAGGTGATGAAGGAGGCCGAGAAGCAGCTCCGGCGCCTCGAGAAGATGCACCCCGACAGCGCAGAGGCGGCAACGGTGAGAACCTATCTCGAATGGATGGTCGAGATTCCCTGGTCAAAGAACACAAAAGACAACCTGAACATCAGGGCGGCTGAGAAGGTCCTCAACAAAGACCATTACGACCTCGAAAAAGTGAAGGAGCGGATACTCGAATACCTCAGCGTCAGGAAGCTAAAAGAGAAGATGAAGGGACCGATCCTCTGTTTTATCGGTCCTCCCGGAGTCGGGAAGACGTCCCTCGGAAAGTCGATCGCCCGCTCCCTCGGAAGAGAATTTGTCCGGATGTCCCTCGGCGGGGTGAGGGATGAGGCGGAGATCCGCGGCCACAGAAGGACTTACGTGGGTGCACTGCCGGGAAGGATTATTCAGGGGATAAAGCAGGCCGGGACAAACAATCCGGTATTTATGCTCGACGAGATAGACAAGATCGGCATGGATTTCCGGGGAGACCCATCCTCGGCGCTGCTCGAGGTCCTCGATCCGGAGCAGAATTTCTCTTTTGCCGACCATTATCTCAGCGTGCCTTTCGACTTGTCGAACGTGATGTTCATCACGACGGGCAATCTCGTCGATACGATCCCCGGTCCCCTGCGCGACCGGATGGAGATCATCTATCTTTCCGGGTACACCGCCGAGGAGAAGCTCGGCATCGCCAAAAATTATCTCGTCCCGAAACAGCTGGACGAGCACGGCATCACAAAGAAGGTTCTCAAGATTACGGATGCGGCGATACTGCAGGTGATCTCGCAATACACGAGAGAGGCAGGGGTGAGGAATCTCGAGAGGGAGATAGCGAACCTCTGCAGAAAGGTAGCGAAGAAGATAGCGGAAGGCGGACCGAAAAAATTCGTGATTACGACGAGGAATCTCCACAGGTATCTCGGCGTGCCGAAATTCCTTCCTGAAGAAGAGATGGAAAGAGACGAGGTGGGTGTATCGACCGGCCTCGCCTGGACGGAGACGGGAGGCGATATCATTTACATAGAGGCGACTACCATGAAAGGCAAGGGCAGCCTCACGTTGACCGGTCAGCTGGGGGATGTCATGAAGGAGTCGGCGCAGGCCGCGCTGAGCTATGTCCGTTCCCGCGCGAAAAAGCTCGGAATCAACGACGACCTTTTTTCGAAGACGGACATGCACATACACGTTCCGGCCGGGGCTATCCCGAAGGACGGCCCGTCTGCGGGCATAACCATGGCCACCGCCATCGCGTCAGCCTTCACCGGGATGCCGGTGAGCAAGAACGTGGCGATGACCGGAGAGGTTACCCTGAGGGGAAGGGTCCTTCCGATAGGAGGGCTCAAGGAAAAAACCCTCGCCGCAAAGAGGATGGGGATCAAGCGGGTGATTATTCCTTCCCGGAACAAGAAAGACCTTGAAGATATACCGAAATATATCAAGAAGGACATGGACTTTATTTTCGCCGAGACCATGGACGATGTCCTCGCCGTGGCTCTGAAGAAATCCAGGAAGGCAAAGAATTGAGCGGGTGATGAATGGGCACGACCCCGAGGGGGATATATTCCGAGCCGGCGTAAGAAACTGTCCGATATAGGGGAACTATCGCTTCTCGCGAGGATAAGAGAAAGGTTCGGGACGGATTCAGGAGAGGTCATTGCCGGCATCGGTGATGATTCCGCCGTAATAGCTCCCCGCGACGAGAATCTTCTCCTCACTACCGATATGATGGTTGAGGGAGTGCATTTTGATGTCTCTTTCGTCACACCCTTCCAGCTCGGTTTTAAGATCCTATCCGTGAACGTGAGCGATATCTATGCCATGGGCGGCATACCCCGGCATGTACTCCTCGACATCGCGCTTACCAAGGACGCCGATGAGGGATTTATCGGGGCTTTCTTCGACGGAGTCAGGTCCGGTCTCGAAAGATATCGTCTTGTCCTTGTCGGTGGGGACCTCTCTGCATCGCGCTCCGGCGTGGTGCTCTCGGCAACGCTTGGCGGTTATGCGAAGAAACCGGTCTTCCGTTCGGGTGCAAGACCCGGTGACAGGATCTATGTTACGGGAAACCTTGGAGACTCGGCATGCGGACTCGAGTTGCTGAAGAGGATAAAGAGGCCGCTCATGATAGAGTCCGGAGACATCACCCACAAACCATTGAAATGGGCGACGATGGAGCCCCTTGTGAGAAGACATCTCCTGCCGGAGGCGAGAGACCCCAGCAGCTTCGCCGGCCGCGCGACCTCGATGATCGATATCAGCGACGGACTATTCATAGACCTTTCGAGGATATGTGATGAGAGCGGCGTCGGAGCTCGGATCTACATGGAACAGCTGCCTCTCTCCCCCCAGATGAAAAAAGCTGCTTCTGTCCTCGGTTTGGAGCCTTACAGCCTTGCGGCGTCAGGAGGCGAAGATTACGAGCTCCTCTTCACAGCCCCTCCCCGAAAGAGGGTCGAGGCCTTCTGCATAGGTGAGATAACGGTGTCGGGAAGGGTTGTTGTGGAGCGTGACCGGTCGGAGAGGACCTTTGGACGGGAGGGATATATCCATTGGCATTAAAAGAGCGATTCACGTTGCTCTTTCGCATCAAGGATACTCCTCACCGGATATCTCTCGCCTTCTCCCTCGGTGTCTTTATCGGGATGTCCCCGCTCCTCGGCATCCATACGGTTTTGGGTATTCTCGTCGCATCGTTCTTTAGACTGAATAGGCTCGCGACGATCGTCGGCGTGTATGTCACGAACCCCTGGACGATCGTTCCGATCTACACCTTCAGCACCTGGGTCGGGGCGAAGTGTCTAGGCATGAACAGGATAATTCCCGACGTCGACTGGCACCATCTGACGGTCCATGCCCTCCTGAATGATTTGAGCCCCCTCCTCCTGCCCTTTGTCGCCGGGTCGTTCCTCATCGGAGCGATCTCGTCCGTCATGAGTTACCTCATCATGATCCGCATCGTGAAGAAGACGAATGGTTAAGGTCTCTCTCGTCAGTCTCGGCTGCCCGAAGAACCGTGTTGACTCCGATACCCTTCTCGGGGTCCTTCGAGATGCGGGGTTCTCCTATACGCCGGACCCTGAGGGCGCGCACGTCATTCTTATTAATACCTGCGGGTTTATCGAGGATGCGAAGAGGGAATCTATCGAAGAGATCCTCAGACTGAAGCGTCTGAAGCGTGAGGGGAAGAGGCTCCTCGTATTCGGCTGTCTCGCCGAGCGATATCGGGACGAACTCGCGAAGGAGGTCCCGGAGATAGACGGGATATGGGGGGTGGGTGAGGAGGCACAGATTCTCGAGTATTGTAGGAACGTGATGAAAGGGACGAGTGGAAAAGGAGGGAAGCGGCAGGCACAGGAAGGTGCATATATGAAGAGTCCGACGCCCTTAGACCGGGGCGATAGCTATGCCTATCTCAAGATAGCGGACGGCTGCAACCGGGGCTGTACCTATTGCGTGATTCCTGCCATCCGCGGTCCTTACCGGAGCGCCGAGCCTGAAAGAATTCTGAGGAAGGCGGAAAGTCATATCGCGAGCGGAGCGAAGGAGCTCATCCTCGTCGCTCAGGATATCAGCAGCTACGGCAGGGAGCTCAGCGGCTATACCCTTCCTTCCCTGCTGAAAGACCTCGCTTCGATCAGCGGCGACTTTTGGGTCAGACTTCTCTATCTCTATCCGACCGCAATCAAGAATGATCTACTGTCTGTAATAGCGGAGGAAGAAAAGATCTGCAAATATCTCGACATCCCTCTCCAGCATTCGGAAGACAGGATTCTGAAGGCCATGGGGAGAGGGGGGACTAAGCGATCTTACCGGGGACTGATAAAGAAATTGCGTGAGGCGATACCCGGCATCACGATAAGGACAACCTTTATCGTCGGTTTTCCCGGTGAAAGAGAAGAGGAGTTTGACGGACTGAAGGCATTCGTAGAGGAGATGCGGTTCGACAGGATGGGCGTCTTCATCTATTCGAGAGAGGAAGGGACGCCCGCGTACGGGATGAAGGGAAATGTCCCCCAAAAAGTGAAGGATAAGAGGCGCGATCTGCTCATGAGACTCCAGTCCTCTATCTCGCTCGAAAGGAACAAAGCCCTGGTAGGCGGGAGATTCAGGGCACTCGTTGACGAGACGGATGGTAACGTGGCTGTTGCGCGGCTCCGGTCCCAAGCCCCGGAAATCGACGGGGTCGTGTTTCTTGAGGACGGTACTCTGAAGCAGGGCGAGTTTGTGGACGTGAAGATCGTGGAGGCCTACGACTATGACCTGAGAGGAGAAGTGGCTGCGTGAAGAAATTCCCCTATCTCCACCTTGTACTCTTTGTCCTCACCTTCCTTTCGACCCTCCTGGCCGGGGCGTTCTTTCAAAAGGGAATAAATATCTTTAGAGAGCCGATGAGGATTCTTGAGGGTCTGCCCTTTTCTTTGACTCTCATGACGATACTCCTGGCCCACGAGCTCTCGCATTATCTCGCATCGAGAAAACACCACACCAAGGCGACGCTACCATACTTCATCCCCGCCCCGATCACCCTCATAGGCACCTTCGGCGCCTTCATCAAAATGAAATCGCCCATCATCACGCGGAAGGCGCTCGTGGACATAGGGGCATCCGGGCCTATTGCGGGGTTTCTCCTCTCGGTCGGCGCCGCTTTCGTTGGGCTCAGTTATTCGAGCGTCGTGCCCGTGGCAGAGGCTAAGGGCGCTCTCGGGCTCGGCGACTCCCTGCTCTTTTCGTTTCTTTCAAATCTCGTCTTCGGGAGGCTGCCCGAGACCCACGAGGTACTTCTTCATCCTATGGCGTTTGCGGGCTGGATCGGTCTCTTCGTCACCTCTCTGAATCTCATCCCCATCGGCCAGCTTGACGGCGGTCACATCGCGTATGCCTTCCTTGGTGAGCGGCAGCGGGTCGTATCAAAAGTTCTTGTTGCCACGCTCCTTCTCCTCGGATTATTCTTCTGGGAGGGATGGGCCTTCTGGGGAGCCGTGATGATTCTGCTCGGGCTGAAACATCCCCCCGTGATTTACTGGGAGGTCCCGCTCGACCGCAAGAGAAGGGCCGCAGGTGCCTTCGCTTTCTTTATCTTCATCATCACCTTCATGCCGGCGCCGTTCAAGCTTTTTTAGCAGTCTCTGGAGTTGCAATAATCCGGAAAAGCGATTACCATTTACTCAGAGGCCTTCGCACGGGTGCATCATTGACGTGAGCAGGTGGTATAACGGATTCGGAAGGAGGAGACTATGCTAAGAGAGTTCAAGGAATTTGCGATTAAGGGAAATATGGTAGACATGGCTGTCGGAATCGTCATCGGTGCGGCTTTCGGCACGATAGTCACTTCGCTCGTAGCGGACATCGTCATGCCGCCCATCGGACTCCTTCTGGGAAACGTAGATTTCGGAAATCTTTTCGTGCTTCTCAGAGAAGGCAAGGTGCCCGGCCCTTATGGTTCCCTCTCGGCAGCCAAGGCAGCCGGCGCGGTAACGCTTAACATCGGAGTCTTTATCAACACGATCATCAGTTTTCTCATCATCGCCTTTTCCGTATTTCTTATCGTCCGCAATGTCAACAGGCTCAGGAGGCCGGAGGAGGCTCCGCCGGCTCAGCCGACAACGAAGGAATGCCCCTACTGTCTCTCAGCCGTCCCTCTGAAGGCGACCCGTTGCTCTCATTGTACGTCAGAGCTGAAACCGGCCGCCTAACCTGAGAGAACGGTTTCATCGATCAAGATCAGGGGGAAGTCGGGACCAGACGACGGAAGTTCAGCATATCGGATATTTTCCCCTGCTGAGATCATCACAGAATCTGCCGACGTCGGATAGTTCCCTCAAGATGATGTCGGAGATTTTCCGCGAGACATCTCCAAGTTTCATTTTCCCGTCGGTCAGTATCTGTGCCGAGGCTATCTGGGGATTGTCGATGCGGGTTCCGATTCTGCTGAGGAGGAGGATGTAAACCTCCTTCAAGCCTTCCACCTCTTCATAGACAGAGCGCGCCAACGAGTGTGCAAGAACGTTGTAAATCTTCCCGACGTGACTCACCGGATTCTTTCCGGCCGCAGCCTCCGTTCCCATCGGCCTGTTCATAGAGATGAGGCCGTTCACCCTGTTTCCCCGGCCGACCTGGCCTGAGTCGGCATCTTCCGCGGATGTTCCGAGAAGGGTCATATAGATGCCGCCAAGCCCTCTGCCCGGTTCATCGAGGGTGTTGAAATGGACTTCCATCTTTTGAAAGCCGTCATAGCTCCCGAGGAATTCCAGCATCGTTCGGCGGATGAGATTTTTTTTTGCGAAATACTCTCTCTCTGACCGGATATATCGGGAGATGAACGGCATGGCAACGGTGAGGTCCAAGACCGCTCCTCTCCTCAGCCCCATTACCTTTATATCTTCACCCGTCTCCGGATAGGTCTTTTTGAACGTCTTAGAATTCAGGTGCCTTTCGAGCGCGAGGACAACCTTCTCTGTTCGGCTCAATGGATAATATCCAACGGCAGCGGACGTGTCATTGGCAGACCTGATCTTTCCGGGCCTCCTGAATATGTCGGTGAGTTCCTCTGAACCCTCGGCAAGAACAATGCGGTATCTCATATGCCTGTCAGGGTCGACGAATCTCAGGTTCTTCCTGATCCATTCTTTTGCGGATTCGATAGCGATTTCCTTCACAGGAATTCGTTTCCCGCCCGACATGAATGTGGCCCTGTCTCCGATGGTGAGCTCCATCGGCTTTGCGACTCTGCCACCGCCGAAGGCCTTCAGCACGTTACCGGCGGCGAGGAGCCCCTTGTCGATGTTGTGGTGGAGAATGGTGCCGAAACGCTTCGCGTACTCTCTGCTCAAGGCGATGGAGACCGCATCCATGATCGAATCGCAGATGTAATCGGGATGGCCGGTCCCCTTTCGCTCGACGACCTCTACCCTATGCCCTGAGACAGCCGTTCCTCTATAGGTCTCGACGCTTATCATGCCGTTAGTGCACCATGACGAGACTCACCATCCGCTTTTCTTGACCCTTTCGAGATGGCTCTTGATGACTTCGCCATCCCTTCTGTCAAGTGAGAGTATATCGTTTCTCAGCTTGTCGGCCCTTCTGTAGCCCTCTATCCGCGCCGTTTCAACAACAGACCAGTCTCGATGTTCGGAAAAATGCTGAAAGGCGTCGAGCATCTCGGGAAAGAGCTCCTTTCGTATCCCGTCCATCATGGCGACGTAAAAAAAGAACAAGGAACGCTCTTCATGATCGATGACATATTTCAGGGGTCCCCGTTCTGACGTATCAGCGAGGACGTCTTTAATCCCCCTCAGATGGAATTCTGTCCATCTGTCCCATTCCCGGTTGAGGATAGAGAGCCACGCATCGTCCTGTCCCCCCTCAAACGCCTCCCCGACTTCGTGCAGGATGAGGAGCTCGGATATCTCTGAAGAAAGCGAGCTGAGCCTCCGTTGAAGTTCTTCTGAAGGAAATTCCGTTCCCCCAATGCCGAAAGAGGAATATGCCTCTCTCAGGGCACCTCCGAACCTCTTCCCTTGCAATTCCTGGAATTTTCCCCAGAGAAGGCTGGTAAGCTGTTCGAGCCGCATGAATATGCATCGTCCCTGAAGCATCGCAACCGGTGCCGAGATATCCCTGCAGAGTTCCTTGCCTGAATAGTAGATCCGGTAATCGAGGAGGTCTCTCTTACTGCTAAACAGAGCGAGGAAGAAGGTCGGTTTGTTGAATATGCCGTATCCGGCTCCGTACACGAGTCCGTGACTGTT
>DASPUT010000261.1 GCA_035622735.1 Thermodesulfovibrionales bacterium
ACGCTGGTACTGATGAGCCATCTTTTTGGAGGGCCACTGCAGGCCACGGTGTTGCTGAGGGTAGCGACGGCGGTCGGGATACTCATGGGGATCACGTGTGTGGGGTTCATGAGCATCGTGGCAGGGGCTGTATTGGGGACAGCAGCAGGCTACATGGCAGAAGCGGTTTCAGCCGCTCTTAAGGAAAAGGCGCCGGCAGAGACTGCCGAAGTGAAAGTTACCGAATAGAACTATTCAATCGCATCCTCGATAAAGAAGAGGGAGGAAAATTGGCCTCCCTCTTCTTTATTTTCGTGCACCGTCTCAGAGGAAGAGAAATACCCATCGACCACAAATCTTCATACCGCCGTATCATCTGAAAGAACCTGCCCGCATCGTTCCTGAGAACCTTCTTTAACAATCTAACCCGGGCAGGGGTTTAAGAAAAGAGGGTTTTAAGTTTATAATTAACAATGATCGAAAGAATCAGGGAAAAAGTATTTTCGGGCGAGAGGCTCTCAGCAGAAGACGCCCTCTACCTCTTTGAGACGGATGATATCTTCAGCCTGGGGAGGCTCGCTTCCTATGCTGCCGGAAAGAAGAACGGCGACAAGGCCTACTTCGTTGTGAACAGACATATTAATCCGACAAACATCTGTATCAACCGGTGCCGGTTCTGTGCCTTCAGTCGTTCGAAGGGTGAGGCAGGAGCGTTCGAACTGACGATCAAGGATATCCTGGGAAGACTGAGGATGGCGAGACCCGGCAATGGGACACGATTCAGCGAAGTCCATATCGTCGGCGGCCTCCACCCTGATTGGCCCTTTGATCACTATCTCAGGATGATATCCGCCGTGAAGAAGGAATTCCCTGACATCCATATAAAGGCATTCACCGCTGTCGAGATCGACCATTTTTCGAGGATAAGCGGCCTCTCCGTGAGGGCGGTCCTTGAGAGGCTACGAAAAAGCGGACTCGAGGCGATGCCCGGGGGAGGCGCAGAAATCTTTGCTGAGCGGGTGAGAAAAAGACTCTGCCCTGAAAAGATATCGGGAAAGAGATGGCTCGAAATCCATAGAATAGCCCATCTCAGCGGCATCGCAACAAATGCGACGATGCTTTACGGTCATATTGAACAGTACAGAGAAAGGGTCGATCACTTCTTGCGGCTGAGGGAGTTGCAGGATGAGACAGGCGGTTTTCAGGCGTTTATTCCTCTCGCATACCATCCGCAGAACACGGATATGGGGGGAGGCTACACCTCGGGCATCGATGATCTCAAGACGATCGCCGTCAGCAGGCTCGTCCTCGATAATATCCCTCATATAAAGGCTTACTGGATAATGCTCGGGGAGAAGATAGCGCAGCTTTCACTGCTCTTTGGTGCTGATGACCTCGACGGGACAATTATCGAAGAAAAGATAACCCATGCCGCCGGTGCAACGAGCAGCGAGGGGATGACGAGAAGAGAACTCGTGAATCTCATAGAAAGGGCAGGGAAGAGGGCGGTCGAGCGGGATGCCTTTTATCGTGCGGTCAATTGATATTTTCCCCTATCATTTCCCGCTAAAGAACTTGAAGGATTCCGGCCTTTCTGCTATAAAGGAAATAGGTTATGACAGGAGGTCTCTATGAACATAGGGATTATCGGCTCGGGGAAGATGGGAAGCGGTCTCGGAAAGATATGGGCTAAGAAAGGGCATCAGATCATTTTCAGTTTTTCACGTGATGCAGCAAAGCTCGACGAGCTGGCAAAGTCGGTTCCGAATGCGAGGACCGGTTCGCTCCGGGAAGCGGTCGAGAAGAGTGAGGTCGTTCTCCTTTCCGTGGCATGGTCTCAGGTGACAGAAGCGATGAATTCAGCAGGTCCTTTTGAGGGAAAGTTAGTGATAGACTGTACGAACCCCCTCAAACCCGATATCAGCGATCTTGCCCTCGGATGTACGACTTCCGCTGCAGAGGAGGTCGCGAAGCTCGCACCAGGGGCAAAGGTCGTTAAGGCCTTCAACACGGCCTTCGCCGAGGTTTACCATGCCTCCTCACGGCTCTTTGGTTCCCGGTTGCCTACCATGTTCTTCTGCGGTGATGACGACGCGGCAAAGAATATCGTCTCGCGTCTCATCGTGGATGCCGGCTTCGGGCCTGTTGACGCGGGACCCCTTAAGTCTGCACGCTACCTCGAACCCGTCGCCATGCTCATGATACAACTCGCCTACGGCAGGGGAATGGGCACCAACATAGCGATAGACCTTATCCGGCGCTGAGCCCGCACTCGGGTTGCTGAACTAATCGTCCCGGTGCTTGCCATTGCCTTTGCCTTCTTTATGCTCCTGTTTTGCCTCTTTATGATGTTCTTTTTCTTCTCCTCGCCATGCCTTTTCCTCGTTCCGTCTCGACTCCTTTTCCCAGTGGTTTTCCTTTTCCCAGGTTCTCCAATGATTCTTCAGTTGTCCGTACGGGATGTGTTCGTGTCCCACTGTCCTTACGCGATAATCGGGAGGCAAAGTTACCAAGACGCGGGGCACCTTTGAGGGAGCAAGGAAGACCCACGGCCCGTTATACGCAGCAGCCTTGTACCAGTGCCCTTCGTGGGGGCGATACCAGTAGCCGTGATAGAAAATGATATCGACATCCACATTAGGGACATAATAGGCGTAAGTCCCGGGCACGACGACCACCGGAGGCGGCTCATGAAATGTGTAAGCCGGCAGAGGGACGTTTATCCCGATACTCAGATTCACCTCCGCAGCACTCTTTCCGATACCGAAAAGCGAGAGGATGAGCAGCAGGACCACGGGCGATACTGTTATAAGAATGCGTCTCTTCATGAAATAACCTCCTGAAAAAGCGTATTTATTGCGATACATTTCGTCTCCGGTCCGGCTCGATAAAGTCTATGGTTACAGAAAACCGCAATTAATTCCATTAAATATGTTTCATAGACGAGAGGAAAGGTTTCGTCAGGAGTAGATCGTCAGTATTAACGTTTCTGAGAATCTTTTCGCGGGAAGGATCGGATGCGCAGCACTCACAGAGGAAATATCTTAAAAAAAGTCGGGTATGTTTCCGGTTCGCAGTTCCAGCATTTGACGGAGGATGGAATCCTTAACCCCTATGACCTTCTGCGGCCCCCTCATCAGAGGCAGGTCATGACTTGGCGCGCGTCAATGTGATCACGACATCTGATTTCTTCTCTCCCTTCTCATAGAGAGACCACGTCTCCGTGATGCTGTCCTTGTTGTTCATCGCTATCTTGAGCGCGTGCATATGGGTTTCCTGCATGGATGCGAGGTTCGGATTCTTATCGGACAGAACAAAGACCATACTGTTATCGCCCTGCTTCATGAACTCCATGTGGGGTTGGTTGCCAAGCGCGCAATAGTGGGTCATGTTCAATTTTCCGCCAAAATCATAATACACGGTGACCATCTCATGGGGCTGTCCTACGAAGAGCCGCTCAACGATCGCGTTTCCCGCAGAGGTAAGCTCATAGGTCGCCCTAATCGACTCGATGCCCTTACCCATGTCCCCCTTTCCTTCCCAAACACCGACCAGTTCTTTCATCTTTTCAAAATCGGCGGAGTGAGCGACAGCAGCCTTCTGGTACTCTCCGGAATAGCTTGCGATGGGACTGAGTATGAAACTCAAGAGAACTACCATGATGAACGATATATGTTTTTTCATCTTGCACCTCCTTTTAGCTTCATCGAGTTGGGCTCTTGGAAGCCTGATCCTTTCGAACTCTTTCTCACTTTCCTTGATTTTATTTTAACAAATCGTGGGTCACCGAAAAAAGGTCGATGACGGTTCTCCTCTCCATAGCGGACGTCGAAACCGCACTTGTTTGAGACGGGAAAGCGTGATAGACTGAGCAGAGGACGGTCGACGGATCGAAAAAGAGAAGAAAGGAAGTTAAGGGGGTGCTATCCACTGGTTCTGGTTTCTCGTTATCGGGGTTGTGGCAGGGTGGCTTGCGGGAAAGCTGACACGCGGTCAAGGTTTCGGTCTCGTGGGGGACCTCGTTATAGGGATTCTTGGAGCCCTCGTCGGAGGTTTTGTCTTCCGGTTGCTCGGCGTCGTTTCTTTCAGTCTCATCGGCTCTCTCGTGACGGCTACGGTTGGGGCTGTTATTCTTCTCTGGCTCGTCCATCGGCTGAAATAAAGGGAAGAGAACGTCACGATGTCACGCTGACATCGAAATAAGTCTTTTACGCTCTCCGAATCACCATTATCACGAAGCCATTCCTTTATCAAATCCTCGGGGAGAGCAAGAACCGGATTGCCCCTGTTTAGCAGCCCGAGCTAACATAGAAACAGGAGGCACGCGATATGAAGAGAAGCCTAACTTTTGAACCCTACAGACGAATCGAAAAGGCGATCGTCTTTCTCGAGAGGAATTTTAACCGGCGGCCCGGTTTGAAAGAGATCGCAAAGTCGGTGAACCTGAGCGAATATCATTTCCAGCGCCTCTTCAGACGTTGGGCAGGGATCAGCCCGAAGCGGTTTCTCCAGCTTTTGACCGTCGAACACACAAAGAAGATGATGGAGAATTCCGGCAGTCTTCTCGATCTGACCCATGAATCTGGCTTGTCGAGCCCGAGCAGGCTTCATGACCTGTTCGTGAATGTCGAAGCGGTTACACCGGATGAGTTCAGAAAACGGGGCAGGGGCATCAGCATCCTCTATGGGTTCCATCCGAGCTCCTTCGGAGAGTGCCTCATCGCGGTTACCGGAAGAGGGATATGTTATCTCGCTTTCGTGGGGCCGGGCGGGCGCGGCAAGACCCTGGGAGATCTCAAGGAACAATGGAGCGATGCGGAAATAGGAGAAGGCCAATCAGCGACGAAACCGTACGCGGATAAGATATTCGGATCGGCGAAATCAAGCAATACCCTCACACTCCACGTACAAGGAACAAATCTTCAGGTGAAGGTCTGGCAGGCCCTTCTCAGGATTCCGCGAGGCCGTCTCGTTTCGTACGAAGCCGTCGCCCGTGAGGTCGGGAGGCCAGGGGCCATCCGTGCCGTTGCGAATGCGGTGGCACGCAACCCCGTCGCGTTCTTGATACCCTGCCACAGGGTCATCCGTAAAACCGGCGCAATCGGCAAGTACCGCTGGGGCAGCGCGCGGAAGAAGGCGATGCTCGCATGGGAAGCCGGAAAAGAGGAAAAGGGTAGGGGCTGAGGGAAAGATTTCCTGGAGGAAGTCGAAGTGTATAACAAAAAGGCCCGGAATTTCTTCCAGGCCTTTTCTATTTTAATCCGGCAGCGACCTACTTTCCCAAGACCTCGCGGTCAGAGTATCATCGGCCCTGGAGGGCTTAACTTCCGTGTTCGGAATGGGAACGGGTGAACCCCTCCGGCATCGTCACCGGAAACCTAATTTCTTTGGAAATTCTAACATTTCAAAAGAACAAAATGCAAGCCGCTTCTCTTGCTGGGACAGTCCCTATTCTACGACTTCACTTTGTTCCCTGCCTGCCGGACAGGCAGGCGTCCGTAAATATGGACAGTCCCCTAAG
>DASPUT010000262.1 GCA_035622735.1 Thermodesulfovibrionales bacterium
CCTCAAGCTTCCCAAGGTCAACGGCCTCGAAGTGCTTCGGCAGATTCGGAGCCATGAGAAGCTCGGGTTCATGCCGGTGGTGATCCTCACCTCATCGCGCGAAGAACAGGATATCGTTGAGGGATATAGCCTCGGCACAAACGGATACGTCGTGAAGCCCGTCGGTTTCCACGATTTCGTCGATGCGATTAGACAGACAGGGGCGTTCTGGGCTGTTGTGAACGAGCCGCCGCCTCTAGGCATGTGCTGATCGGTAACGGTAATCACAGATAGGATATGTCTGCATGACGGCACCTTTGAGGATACTGCACCTGGAGGATGATCCCTTCGACGCCGAACTCGTCAAATCGACGCTTGAGGGTGATGGCATCTCCTGCGAGACGGTCCGTGTCGAGACGCGTGATGATTTTGTCGCTGCCGTCTGTCGGGACCGGTTTGATATCATCTTCGCCGACTATTCTCTGCCTGGATTTGACGGCCTTTCCGCGCTCGAGATCGTCGGAAAGGAATGCCCCGAGGTCCCGTTTATCTTCGTCTCGGGGAAGATGGGGGAGGAACTCGCCATCGAGACCCTCAAACGCGGTGCGACGGACTACGTGCTCAAGAACAGGATTTCGCGGCTCGCGCCTTCGCTGCGCCGTGCGTTGCGGGAGGCTGAAGGACGCAAGGAGCGCAGAAAGACCGCTGAAGAACTCGAGGGGTCGCGTGAACAGTTGCGGAATCTGGCGGCGCACCTCCAATCGGTGAGGGAAGAAGAACGAAGAAACGTCGCTCGCGATATCCATGATGAGTTCGGTCAGATCCTCGCCGCCTTGAAGATGAACCTCGCGTGGATTTCTGACAAATATGGCGACCACGGAGGACTCCGCGGGAAATTAAAGCCGGCGATAGATCTTGTCGATAGAACGATACTGTCGGTAAGAAGGATCTGCACGGACTTGAGACCGGAAATCCTGGATCACTTCGGGCTTGGGGCGGCGATAGAGTGGCAGGCAAGGGAATTTCAGAAGGAGGTCGGCATCGAATGCCAGGTGACAGTCTCGCCCGAAGACCTTGTTTTGGAGAAAGATCTCTCGACGGCGCTATTCAGAGTCTTCCAGGAGGCGCTCACCAATGTCATCAGGCACTCTCAGGCTACGAAGGTGGCGGTGATGCTCACCGATGGAGACGGCTCCGTTACGCTCGGGATCACCGATAACGGAATCGGAATTACGGAGGAACAGGTTTTGAAAAAGGATTCCTTCGGTCTGCTGGGCATTCGCGAGCGCATACAGGGCTTGAACGGCGAGGTGCGGATAACCGGGTCTCGCGAGAGCGGCACTACGATAGGGATCGTGATTCCGAAAAGATAACGCAGATCCTGCCTGTTGTTGCCATTTCGGAAGGAGTTTGCTTTTCATGTCCATCCGGCGTTGCGCTCCGTCCGCTACGAAGAACTCCCGGGCGGCGCATCGCTATCAGGCTTGTCCTTCCCGATCATTTCGAATGCACGGGGGTCGATCTTCTGCAGGCAATCGGGACAGATGCCATGGGTAACCGCGGCGTCGGTCTGTTCCTGGATATAGGTTTCTACTTTTTTCCAGTAGCCCCTGTCGTCACGGATCTTTCTGCACCATGCGCACATCGGGATGAGCCCCTTCAGTGTCTTTATTTCCTTCAGACTTTTTTCAAGCTCCGTAACCAGTCTCTGCCGCTCGATGGCGTACCGGATCGAACGGGCGAGCATACTGCCCGCGACGCGTCCCTTGACGAGATAGTCCTGTGCGCCCATCTGAACAGCCTTAAGCGCGAGTTCTTCATCGTCCAGTCCGGTCAACACGATGACCGGGATCTGGGGATGGAGCGTATGGAGTCTCGAGAACGCCTCGATGCCGTTGCTGTCGGGCAGCCCCAGGTCGGCCACGATGATATCAAAGATTTCTGCCGAGAGAAGGGCAAGTGCCGACGATAATTCCCTGGATTGCCGGAGGTCTATCGAGATCCTCTCGGCTTGAAGCAGCTCGCGGAAAAGCTCGGCATCGTTGGAGTCGTCCTCAATGAGCAGAACCCTAATCATTCCCCTGTCCACCATTCGTTTTCGACTCCTTCCCCTTTCAACGGCTATCGCATGACCTCATCTCGGATTCAGCGGCGAAGTCCGCATATTTTCAGAATACGACTTTTCTCCAGAATGTCAATAGAGCCGTCATCTCTCCTTCAGTCCTTCCCTGAATGATCCTTCCTATCTTCGCCGCCGGAGTTCCGATCGGAGGGCAGGCGATTGGCCACGAAGAAGAGACCGAGGGAGAGAACGATGGCGATGCAGGCTATGGTGAATGCGAGTGATCTTCCGCGCCATAACCCGGCAAACCAACGCGTGAAATCATAGACGATCACATTCGCTTTGCCTCCGTAGAGTTCCAGGTCGTGGCGATACCTCTTGGAATCTTCAGGAGCCATCGGATAACTGTATCCGCCTGTCATTTCATAACTGGTTACGTCGGCAGAATCATTGTCGGCTGACAGATAGATTATTACTGCGCTGCCCAGACCGACCAGGAGGATGACGGCGGCGATGAGGTAAAGGCGTCTTTCCAGATTACCCGAGTGCAAGGACGACCTTCACCATGTCTTCGTCGGAAAAGACCTCCTGAAAACCGGCATCCTCCGCCAGGTGGAGCATTCTGTTGTTGGTCTTAAGGATTTCCATCCAGAGGGTCTTTATCCCGAGTTCCCGTGCTATCTTTATGCAGTAATCGATGAGCATGCTCCCGATACCATGGCCCTGCCACTCGTCAGAAACGAGGATGGCCAGTTCTGCTGTCTCGAGGTCGGGAAGCTTCATGATTCTCACGTCGGCAACGATCTTCTCCCGCTCGGCGGTCTCCTTGATCAGCGCGACGATGGCGAACTCTCTCTCATAATCGAGCTGGCAATACCGGGCGAGCCATTCGTGGGGCATATCGGTGAGACGTTGATTGAACCTGAATACGATCGTCTCTTCGGACAGGCTCTTAAAGAGTTCGTAGACGAGGGGTTCGTCTTCGGAGCGGATCGGTCTCATGAATGCCATGACCCCGTCTCCGAGTTCAAACTCCTTGATATATTTGAACGGATAGGGACAGATCAGGAGATGCGGCGGACAGAGGTCCCCTTCAAATCTCTCCATATCCTGCGTGGGCTCTCCTTCGAGGAGGATGCCCGCATCGAGGACAAACCCTTCTTTTTCCGTGATGAAGAAGGGATTTATGTCGATCTCCTTGATGTCTGAGAAGTCGACGAGCAGATAGGAGAATCTCACAAGCATCTCTTCGAGCAATCTCAGGGTTCCCCGATACTGATTCTCTGCAGAGAGGAATTTATAGATCTTCGTCTCCTCCATCATCCGCCTCGCCAGGGTCTGATTCAGCGGCGGAAGACCGACCGCATAATCCCCGAGGGCTTCGAGGAGGTCTCCTCCCGTGCCGAAGACGATCACCGAACCGAATGTGGGGTCCTTCTTCGCCCCGATGACGAGTTCATACCCGTGTTTGATGAGCATCGGTTGAATCAGGACATGGGCGTCGGGGTCTCCGCCTGAAACAGCCACCTCCCTGATCCTTCTGAAGGCCTCTCTCACGGAGGCCTCGTCTTTCAGATTGAGGATGACCCCGCCCCGCTCTATCTTGTGAAAGATCTTTTCCGAGTCGATCTTGAGGACAACGGGAAAGCCTATCTCTTCCGCAACGCCGACCGCCTCATCTTCGCTCTCCACTCTCTTCGTCATAATAACGGGTATGCCGTAGGACTGCAGTATCTCCTTCACTTCATTAAGGTTCAACACGAGCCTTTTCTCGAGAGTTGCATTCTTTATAATGGCCCCGGCCTTCTCTCGTTCAGGTACAAAATCTCTCAGGATGGTCTCGGGGGTTTCCCGGAGGAGCTGCAGGTTGTAATCATAACGGTACATGTAGATGAAGCTCCTCACTGCCTGTTCAGGGGTGACGAAGGTCGGTATCGTTTTTTCGACCAGGAACTCCCTCGCCGATTGCACCTGCTCCCCTCCCATCCAGACTGTGAATAAGGGAACGTAGGGTTTGTCCTGCCTTGCGGCGACTATGGCTTGTGCGGTCTCCTTCGATTGAGCGCCGAAGTTCGGTACATGGACCACGAGGAGGCCATCGATATTCTTGTCGTCGAGGCATATCCTGACCGCGGTTTGATAGTCGGCAGGCGAGGCATCGGTGAGGAGATGGATGGGGTTCTTGCCCTGCTTCAGAGAGGGTAAGTGCTGACGCAGATTCTTCAGGGTGTCTTCTTCGAAGGTGGCGAGGTCGCCTTCCAGTTTCAGAAGAGTATCCGCTGCGATGATCGACGGCGCGCTCGCATTGGTGATAACGGCAAGACGCTTCCCTTTCGGCCGCCTCTCCTGGGCGAGGGTCTCCGCGAGATAGAAGAGATCAAGGATCTCGTCGATCCTGACAGCGCCCGCCCTTTTAAAGACCGCGTCGTAGACCTTGTCTTCCCCCGCGAGGAAGCCGGAATGGGTCAGGGCGACCCGTGCGGATATGTCGAATTTGCCCGACTTAACGACGACGATCGGTTTGGATCGTGCGAAGCTCCGTACCGCTGTCACGAATTTCCGTCCCCGCTGGATGTGCTCAAGGTACAGGATTATCGCCTTGGTTTTCGGGTCTACCCCCAGGAAATCGATGAGGTCGGAGAACGCAATATCTATTTTTGCGCCGACGGAAATGATGTAGCTGAAACCGAAGTTCTTGTCCACCGCCCTGTCCAGCAGGGCGGTTGTCAGCGTGGAGCTCTGCGAGATGAAGGCTGTCGTCCCGCTCTTCGGCATCTTCGGAAAGAGGCTGGCGTTGAGGCTCATGCTCGGCCTGATGAACCCGAGGGTGTCCGGACCCAATACCCTGACGTCATACTTCACCGAGATCTCTTTAATGCGCGAAGAGAAGGCCTGATTGTCCCTGACGCGGTTTTCGAAATCCGGGCAGAGGATGGAAACGCCTTTGACGCCCTTCTGCCCGCATTCTTCGAGGGTCGGGAGGATCTCTTCGACGGGGTTTGCCAATATCGCCAAATCCACCTGATGCTCGATGTGGGAGACCGTCTTGTACGCCTCGACCCCCTGCACGGATTCGGAAGACGGGTTAATCGGATAGACTACTCCTTTGAAGCCCTTGCCGATCATGTTTCTCAGGATGAAGTAGCCGAGGGAATCCGGGTCCTCGCTCGCCCCGATGACGGCAATTCTCCTGGGATGAAAAAAGACCTCGAGATTCTTGATGGACATTCTGCCGCCTTTCTTTACGGGAAGAGGCGCAGCTCAGACGCCCCTGCACTCGCGCATCAGTACTATAGCCTATTTTACCGAAAAAAGATAAACGAGCAATAAAGCATCGTGGAGAGCTTAATCACGCCGCGTGGCGGCGGGCTTGAGAAAGTGATATGATGGTATAGGAATAGAAATTTACCTTAAAGTCATTACGTGGCCGACAGTCTGTAACCGAGAGTGGAGATAAGGCGAGGCGCTGAGATTCTCAGCAGGATAGTCTCGCCGGAGGGTAAGAGTGGTACCCAGATTTTTGGAAAGATTTTTCAGTGTCGCCGTCATCGTTCTATTCTTGGTCTCTCTGCCTCTCCCTGCCGATGCTGCCGGAGAAGTACGGGACAAGGCAGTCATCTGGCCCCTGATTTCTCTCTCCCCCTTTGCCGGCGGTCTGGTCCAGCCTCTGCATGTCACTCATGCCGGGGATGGCAGCAAGAGGCTGTTTCTCGTCGAGCAGCCGGGGAGGATACGGGTTCTCAAGGACGGTGCGCTGGACGCCCAACCCTTTCTTGATATTAAGGACCGTGTGCTTGCCGGTGGAGAGCGGGGACTGCTCAGCGTCGCCTTTCCTCCGGGGTTCGTCACCAAGGGATATTTTTACGTCTACTACACGGACCTCAACGGAGGCATTCAGATATCGCGCTTCTTTCTGAAAGCCGGGGACCCTGCGGTCGCCGATCCCGCTACCGAAATGAAGATACTGAAAATCGGCCATCCGTCGTTTGCCAATCACAACGGCGGACAGCTCGTCTTTGGTCCTGACGGGTTCCTCTACATAGGGGTAGGTGACGGCGGGTCAGGAGGGGATCCGGCTAATAACGCCCAGAATCCCGGTATGCTGCTCGGGAAGCTCTTGAGGATCGATGTCGAGTCGGGGATGGTTCCCTATGCTGTTCCGTCCGATAACCCCTTTCTGCAGGTCTCAGGCTTTCGGCCTGAAATCTGGGCCTTTGGATTGCGAAATCCGTGGCGCTTCTCCTTTGACCGCCAGACAGGGGACCTTTACATCGCCGATGTCGGGCAGAATTCTTTTGAAGAGATCGACTTTCAGCTGAGCTCAGATTCCGGAGGCGAAAATTATGGATGGCGCATCATGGAAGGCTTTCACTGCTTCAATCCTCCTGCCTGTAATCCCCAGGGATTGACGCTGCCCGTCGCTGAATATCCGCATCAGGGTGGCGACTGCGCCGTCACCGGAGGCGCGGTATACCGGGGGCAAACCTTCCCCGGCATGCAGGGATTCTACTTCTTCGGGGATTTCTGTACGGGACGGATCAGGGGACTGAAGAATGACGGCACAATCTGGCAGAGCAACGTATTGCTCAACAGCGGCTTATCGATAGCGAGTTTCGGCGAAGACGAAGACGGCGAACTCTACCTGGCGGATTATTCGAAAGGCGATATCTATCTCGTGACCGAAAACAATCAGCCGATGCCTCTACCTGTCAACCGGGAGATCTTTTCCTATCCCCCGACAGACGGGCCGGTAACGATTGCGGTCCCGGCTGCCGCGAGACCGGTAGGGGTCGGCCCTGTTGCCGGAGGCGGAGGCGTTCTCGGGATTCAGTTCAGCATCGGTCAGGTGTCTGGACCGGTAGATATCTATGCAGCCTATGTGCTCTCGACAGAGCCTTCAGTTGTCAATATTCTGAATCCGGACCTGTCCTTTCAACGGCTCCCGCCTGAAACGGTCATCAACGCCCTTTCGACGGGGATACGTCCGACCGGTGTCGTCCCATGGCAGTCGAATACTACAGGGCCTTTTTCTCAAACAATCCTTGGACAGGTCCCGATATCGGGGCTCTCCCCCGGCACATACTCTCTTTATCTCCTGGTTACGCCGGCGGGTAATTTGGGAAGCTACTATCTCTGGGCAACGTATTTTGTGGTGCCCTAAGGAAGCCTGAACCCTATTCGGATATCTGTTTCAGGTCCTCGCAGGCAACTTTGATTCCCAACGTGCAGGCCCTCCTGAAATCCGCCGATCCCTTTCGCACGAAGGCGACACCACGGGAAAAATACGCCTCACCGTAATTCGGCACTATCGCGAGAGCCTTGTTATAGTCTTCTATCGCCTCGTCATACCGTTCTTCCCTCGCATGGGCGACGCCTCGGTTGTGATAGGCAGCGGTAAAGTTCGGATTCAGTTCGATCGCCTTGGTTTCGTCATCGACTGTATTCTTGTAATCACCTCTCCTGAAGTAGACGAGGGCTCGGTTGTGGTAGATTTCGGCCTTATCGGGCTCGAACCTCACGGCCTCGGTGAAATCAGCGATAGCCTTGTCATACTGTTCGAGTTTGTAATAGGAGAGACCGCGGTTGTAATAGGCGTCGCCGAAATCAGGTTTTTTTGCAATCGCCTCACGATAATCGTCAACGGCTTTTTCATACCGGCCTTCGTTATAATAGGCATTCCCCCGCTCGAAATAAGAGAGGGCGTCTGCGGCCTCTCCCGCTCCAGCCCAGAGGATAACACCTAAACTCACGAGGACGACGATAACCCGGATTCTCTTCATGATGGATCTCACGAACGGTATGGTATGAAGTGCATACAGGGCCACGGCTTTATAGTTTACTTGCGTTTTTCCTTCGCATGCTGCACCCGCACCCTTCTCCCATG
>DASPUT010000263.1 GCA_035622735.1 Thermodesulfovibrionales bacterium
ATGAAAAGCCGGTCCCCGTTTACGGCGATGGAAAAAACGTGAGGGACTGGCTCTTCGTCGAAGACAACTGCAGGGCGATTGATCTGATCCTCCATCGCGGAAGGACCGGTGAGGTCTACAACGTCGGAGGTAATGCCGAAAGGAAAAACATCGAGATCGTGAAGAAGGTTCTCGCGATCCTGGGTAAGGACGAGTCCTTCATCACCTTCGTCAAAGACAGGCCCGGGCATGACTACCGCTATGCCCTAGACAACGGAAAGATAGAGCGTGAGCTCGGCTGGAGGCCGTCCGTAGACATCGATTCGGGATTGGAAAAGACCGTCGACTGGTACAAGAAAAACGAGTGGTGGTGGAGACCGCTCAAGGATAGATTGGCCTCTGAGAGTGCCGGATTCTGGACGAGGAAATGACCGGCGGGAATCGGGCGTCGTGAAGAAGGATAATCGAGAGTGAAAATCCTCGTTACCGGCTCGAAGGGCATGCTCGCCCACGACCTCATCCCCCTCCTCAGGGAGTCGCATGAGGTCGCCGCATTCGACCTCGATCTCGATATCACCGTCCGGAGGGATGTCTCGGAGGCGGTACGGCGCATCGCTCCTGACAGGGTCATCAACTGCGCGGCTTACACGCAGGTCGACAAGGCTGAGGAAGAGAGAGAAAAGGCGTTCCTCGTAAACGGCCTCGGCGTCCAGAACCTCGCGCTCGCATGCGCGGAGGGCGGCATACCGCTCTGTCAGGTGAGCACCGACTACGTCTTTGACGGCGAGAAAGAGACCCCCTACACTCCCTTCGATAACACAAACCCGATCAGCGTCTACGGCGAGTCAAAGCTGGCGGGAGAGAGATACGCCGAGTGGATACTGAGCCGATTCTACATCATCAGGACGAGCTGGCTCTACGGGAAAGGCGGGAAGAACTTCGTCGAGACGATTAGGAGAATCGCGCGGGAACGTCCCGAGATACGGGTCGTGGATGACCAGAGGGGGTCCCCCACCTCTACGGTCTCTCTTTCCCGTGCGATAAAAAGCCTCATCGAGACGAACGCATACGGCATCCACCATTTTACCGACCGGACAGACGGCGGCATAAGCTGGTTCGACTTCGCGGGGGAGATCGTGAGAGTATCCGGTCTCCCCGCCCGCGTCCTGCCGATAAAGACTGAGGAGTACCCGCTCCCCGCGAGGAGGCCGAAATATTCGGTCCTCGATCTATCGCTCTTTCCGGCAGCTGCCGGATTCGAGCCCGTAGACTGGAAGGCCGCCCTCAGAGATTATCTTGCAACGTAAAAGACCCCGGCTTTTACGTTACTGTTTTTCTATTCTGAATGTGTAGGTGAGACGGACCGATCCGGATTGAGGGTTGGTCCACATGAGACAGAAGTATTGTTTCCTGTCGGGATAGAACCTGCCCTCCTCGCCGGCTGTATTGTCCTTCGTGACCGGATAGGTGATCTTGGCGCCTTCGTGATAATGGATATTGAAGTTTACGGGCCCTTCCGTCTTGAACGAATAGTACAACACGTCGGTCTGGATGAGTTCCATGCAATCTTCATGGACCTTGGACGGTGCTAGGGTAACTTCCGATTCATTTTTCACCTGCATCGGACTACACGCAACGACAACGAGAATCAAAAGACAGGTCAATACCACGGCTTCAAGAATCTTCAGCATCGTTCGCCTCCTTTTCGTCTGCATTTGGGAACCTCTTTCGAGAGAGAAGTCACCGTCTTCAATCAGATTATAAGACAGATTTATCGGCGAGTCCAGAATTGTTTCGACGACGCGCCTGACATCATCGTGCCGAGGCCGCGGCATCCCGCAGGGCGTCTTCAAACCGGAGTGCTATGGCGTCCCAGGAGAAGTTTCTCGCATAACTCTTCCCTTGCCGGCCGAGACGGAGCCTGAGCGACTCGTCTCTCAGGAGAAGATCGAGTTTTTCCGCGAGATCGGGAACGGAGCCCGACCGAAAGCTCAGACCGAAGCCTTCTTCCGCCACAAACGCCAATTCGGGGATGTCGCTCACGAGGACCGGTTTCCCGCATGCGGCCGCTTCGAGGATGCTGATGGGGGAAGATTCATGCCGGGACGGCAGGACAAAGACCTCCGCGCCTGAAAGAAGACGGAGCTTTTCCTCCCCGGTCACGAAGCCCGCATAACTCACCCTGTCCCTGACCGCAGGAGAGAGCTTCGAGACGAGACCATCAAAGGCATCGAACTGGTATCCCGCGAGAACGAGTCTTGAATCCGGATAGGCGCGGCCCGTCTCTTCGAAGGCCTTTGCGAGGAGATCGAGGCCCTTCGTATAGACATCGATCCTGCTCATGAAGAGGATATACCCGTCGCCTTTACCGGATGTCCCGAGGAGTTCGTCATTTATCCCATTCGGTATGACCGCACAGGATTCCACGTTATCCCCCGCCCTCCCCAGCACCTTTCTCTTTGTCACCTCCGAGACGAAGATGAACCGGTCATGGACTTTCGGATAAAGCCATTCCACTGCAAACATCGGAAGGGAGACAAGAGGGTTAAACTTCCTGAGTGAATGCCCTTCCATGATCCCCTGGACCTGCAGCAAGACCGGCGTCTTCGTGAGGAACCGTGAAAAGAATGGGGTGGAGGGAAGGAAATTCTCGACAATGACATCGAAGGAATCGCCGTGCCTGCGGACATACGTTACGGCTTTCCTGACGTATGAGAAGACACTCCGTATGAGGCTTTCGCTTTCGGTCCCGACAAAGACACGCCGTATGCCGTCAACGTCACCATCATGCGCACCCGGGAATTTCATCGAAAGGAGGGTTATATCATGGCGATCGGACAGCCTCCGGTAGATCTCATATGCCCTGACCCCGGCTCCCCCGAAACCGAAGGGGCTCTCAGGGGCCTCATAGATGAGCTGGAGGATTTTCATGACGAACAGGCATCTCTTCGCTCACCGGCTCCCGTTCTCCTCTTTCTTCTTCGGACCCTCCTCCTCTTTTTCTTCCTTCTTTTCCTTGAGCGCCTCGGATATCTCGGTGAGGCGCTTCATGACGAGGTAATTGACCGTGCCCTCCGGATAGGCGCCGTCTTTCCCGAACTCGCCCGCGGGCATTCCTGTGAGAATCTCGATCCCTTCCTCAACGACATCTATGGGATAGATCGAGAATCTGCCGTCCTTGACGGCGTCTACGACGTCTTTCTTGAGCATGAGGTTCTTCACGTTCCGCCTCGGGATGATGACCCCGTGGCTCCCGTCGAGTCCTCTCAGTCTGCAGAGATCAAAAAAGCCCTCGACCTTCTCGTTCACTCCCCCTATCGGCTGAACAAGGCCGTTCTGATCCATCGACCCGGTGACGGCGAGGTTCTGCTTCAGGGGAACGCCGGAAATGCTGCTGATGAGGGCATAGAATTCAGCGCAGGTGGCGCTGTCCCCCTCGACCATGTCGTATAGCTGCTCGAAGGTTATGGATGCGGAAAGGCTTATCGGCCTTTGGCGGGCATACATGCTGCCGAGGTAGTTCGTCAGGATGAGTATCGCCTTCTCATGGATCTTTCCGCTCATCTTCGTCTCCCGCTCGATGTTCACGACGCCCGCCTTTCCTATATAGGTCCTTGCCGTGATCCGCGAAGGCTTTCCGAAGCTGTAGTCACCGAGGCCGAGGACGGCGAGCCCGTTTATCTGTCCCGCCTTTTCTCCTGACGTATCGACGATGAGCGAGCCCTCTATCGTCATTTCCCGGAGCCTCTCCTCTATCCTGTTGCTCCGGTAGATCCTCTCCTCGAGCGCCCTCTCGACATGCTCGATCTTCACGATGGCGCTTCCCGCCGTCTTCGCCCAGTAGGTGGCTTCTCTCACGAGGTCGGCGACATCGCTGAACCTTGCGGAGAGCTTTTCCTGATGTTCGGAGAGCCGCGAGCCGTATTCGACCACTTTCGCCACGCCCGATCTGTCGAAGTGGAGCAGTCCCTCGCCCTTGCAGACCATCGAGACGAAGCTGGCATACTTCTGGATGTTCTCTGCGGACCGCTCCATCCTGCTGTCGAAATCGGCCTTCACCTTGAAGATCTCCCGGTATTCCTCATCGAGGTTATACATGAGGTAATAGAAATTGGGACTGCCGATGAGTATCACCTTGATATCGAGCGGTATCGCCTCAGGTTTGAGGGTCGTCGTCGATATGAGCCGGTATTGTTCCCAGACGTCCTCGATCTTTATCTCCCTGTTCCTGAGCGACCGTTTCAGCGCGTCGTAGGAAAAGAGGTTCCTGAGGAGGTCGAGGACATCGATGACGAGATACCCGCCGTTCGCCCTGTGGAGGGCGCCGGCCTTGATCATCGAAAAATCGGTCACCGCGATCCCGTACTGGAATTTGTGCTCTATGCTCCCGAAGAGGTTGTAATACGTCGGATTGCTCTCGAACACGCAGGGCGCGCCCTTCTGGTCCTTATTATTCACGAGGACGTTCACGACATATCTCGTGAAGGTCGGCTCTGTCTTCTGCATCTTCATGAAGGGCAGAGGCGGCGGCGTCTCTTCGGAGGTCTTGAAGTCATCGAGGTGGTCGAGGATGTCCTCTCTCACCTCTTCGCAATAGGAGATGATCTTCTCATGCTCTGTGTATTTCTTCCTGACGTCATCGATGAGGTGCCCCACGGCCGAGAGAGCCGCCTCCCGCTCGAGCTTGAGGAGGAGCTCCTTGAGGAGCTTTTCGCCGTCCCGGACCGCCCTGACGACATCGTCCAGCTTCTCCTGGAGGATCTTGCCTATCTCCTCGACCTTCTTCTTCGTCTCCGCGTCGAGCGCCTCGAACTCTTCCTCGGTAAGGGGTTCCCCCGCCTTCTTCACCGGCACGATGACGAGTCCGCTCACGGTCTTCCGTATCGAGAAGCCCTTTGCCTGCGCCTCTTCCTCAAGGCCGCCGAAAAGGTCCCTCTGTTTCTTCTGGAACTCTTCCGCCAGCTTGTTCTTCTGCTTTTCGTATTCTTTCGACTCGAATACCTTCGGTATCTCGACCCTCAGGTTCTTGATCAGTTCTTCCATGTCCTTCTGGAAGATAACCGCCTGCCCGGGAGAGAGCGAGACCGCCATCGGGGTGTCGGGGCTCTTGAAATTATAAACGTAGCACCAGTCCGAAGGGACCGGCTTCGTGAGGGACTGCTTCTCGAGGATCGTCTTAATGGTCGACTTCCTCCCCGTCCCGTTTTCCCCGAGGAGGAATATGTTGAATCCCGAGCTGTCCAGGCTGAGGCCGAAATCGATGGCGTTCAGCGCCCTTGCCTGCCCGACCGTTCCTTCAAGAGGAGCAAGTTCCTCTGTCGTCTCAAATGAGAGTACCGCTTCATCGCAACACCTGTAAAGATCTTCGACGCCGAGACTCTTTGCCATCATTCACCTCCGGAAGAAATCAAGATTGAGAGTACACAGAACCATGACGGGGCTCCCTCTCCGTGCCGCTCCCTGAAAACCCCATGAACCGCTACGCCCTCGGATGATGCTCACGGTAGACCTTGCGCATCCGCTCCGTCGTCACCTTCGTGTATATCTGGGTCGTCGCTATATCGGAATGGCCGAGCATCTTCTGGAGAGACCTCAGGTCGGCGCCGCCGTCGAGGAGATGCGTCGCAAAGCTGTGCCGGATCGTGTGCGGTGATATCTCGATGCCGAGTTCCCTCCCGTAAGCCTTCATCGCCTGCCAGAATCTTTGACGCGTCATCGGCCCTCCCCTGCTCGTCAGGAAAATATGCTCCGAAATGCGCCCTTTAAG
>DASPUT010000264.1 GCA_035622735.1 Thermodesulfovibrionales bacterium
GTGTATGTCACCGAGAACCGCAATCTTCATTCTTATTATCGTGTTTATGGTGTCGTTATCCCAGCAACCTTGCAGTACTGGCTGGGGAAATATTTTCTTTGAAAGAAAAGAGCAACATTGACCAATGCAATAAGGGCGGGAACTTCAACAAGGGGTCCTATCACCGCAGCAAATGCCTGTCCCGAGTTGATTCCGAAAACGGAAATCGCCACCGCTATTGCAAGTTCAAAGTTGTTGCTCGCCGCTGTAAAGGAAAGGGTCGTAGTCTTCTCATATCCCGCTCCAAACCTTCTGCCAAGATAGAATGAGACAAGGAACATCAGCACAAAATAAACCAGAAGGGGAATCGCTATTCTCATGACATCCAAAGGCAACTGAACAATGTAATTCCCCTTGAGGGTAAACATTACCAATATGGTAAACAATAGGGCTAGCAGAGTTATAGGGCTTATCCTTGGGATAAACTTCTTCTCATACCACTCTTTCCCTTTTGTCTTCAATAAGGCAAACCGTGACAGCATTCCGGCAATAAAAGGAACTCCGAGGTACACGAACACACTTTTGGCAATTTCCCCGATGGTCACATTGACAACTGCCCCTTTAAGTCCAATCAAGGGGGGCAGGACCGTGATAAAAATGTAGGCATACACGGAAAAGAACAGAACTTGAAAGATTGAATTGAAAGCCACTAATGCGGCTGCATACTCCCTGTCTCCACAAGCCAGGTCGTTCCACACAATCACCATAGCGATGCATCGTGCAAGCCCTATCAGGATAAGTCCTGCCATGTACTCTGGATAACCGCTGAGAAAGATAATGGCAAGGGCAAACATCAGGATAGGACCAATAACCCAGTTCTGGATCAATGACAGAAAAAGAACTTTCCCGTTCTTGAAAATCTCTGCCATCTCCTCGTATCTGACTTTGGCAAGAGGAGGATACATCATCAGTATCAGTCCTATGGCGATAGGGATATTTGTTGTTCCCGCCTGAAATTTATTGATAAACCCCTCAAGCCCAGGAACGAAATAACCGAGAGATACCCCGGTCCCCATCGCAAGGAATATCCATACGGTAAGGAATCTATCGAGAAAAGAAAGTCTCTTTGCTATGCCTTCTGCCATATCACTTGCAGCAATTCTTCCTTTTGGTTTTGAGGAACTTCTTATCCTTAGTGATAATGTCATCATCATTAAGATGCAGAGCCGTGAACTTCATGAAATCTTTGTTATGTTCGCGAGATCTTTCAGCAAGCCGGTAGTATGACCATGTTCCTCCCTTGCGGCTTTCTACCAGACCGGCTATTTTAAGAATATTGAGATGTTTTGATGCCGTGGACTGTACAAGACCTAAAACCTCCATAATCTCACAAACGCACAGTTCACCCCCTTCGAGGAGCTTAAGCATCCTGACTCGGGTCGGGTCTGAAATAGCCTTTGACAGAAGGATGAATGATTCCATTACTATATCACCTTATGGTAATATACTACTGAAGGGGTGTCTTAAATGTCAACGTGCTGTTCGAGAAGGGAGGGGTGCGGTAAGCGCGGTTTGCGATCGGTTGCAAGTTCAGTATCAAACCTATAGAAGGAAGGATTAAGAAGATGAATCAAAAGAGTGTAAAGATTAAACAGCTTGTGGTAAAGAGCTACTCTGCGGTAGCGAAAGGTGGATCATCTTGCCTGCCCTCTGCAAGTTGCTGTGCGCCAGAGATTAATACGGTGAGCCTGCTGGAGACGGGAAAGAGACTCGGGTATTCCGAAGAGGAGTTAAAGGTGGGTCTTGGGGAGGCAAACCTCGGTCTGGGCTGCGGAAATCCACATGCGATTGCCGAACTTACGGCAGGAGAAACCGTTCTTGATCTAGGAAGTGGCGCAGGATTTGACGCCTTCCTAGCCTCCATGAAGGTCGGACCAAATGGAAATGTCATTGGTGTTGACATGACACCTGAAATGGTGGCAAAGGCAACCGCAAACGCGGAAAAGCTGGGAATGAAGAATGTGGAGTTCAGACATGGAGAGATAGAGCATTTGCCCGCGAATGATGCTTCAGTTGACGTGATTATATCAAACTGTGTTATCAACCTTTCGCCCGATAAACAAGCCGTGTTTAACGAGGCCTTCAGAGTATTGAAGCCTGGGGGCAGACTTGCAATATCTGACGTCCTTAAGAAAGGTGAATTTTCAGAGGAAATCAAACAGAATGAAGATGCCTATAGCGGCTGAATTACCGGATCGGTTCCCGTGGAGGAACTGAAAGAATTGCTTTCAGGCGCAGGATTTACCGATATTGTGATTCATGATAAGGATAACAGCGACGAGATTATAAGAAGTTGGAATTTCGGAGAAGGTGTCGAGAAAATGGTCTTCTCCGCATATATAACGTCACTCAAACCGAAGAGATAGTCGTTCTCACCATTCTTCCGGAACCCCGCAAGAGTTACAAAAGCGGATACCTGCGATGCTGTCGGTGAAGTCGAGAGGTCGGGGTTCCTTCCTATAATTTTATTCCATGGTAAACACGATGATCCCGTAAATACATAATAAGGAATCTATGGAATTTACGGCTGATGCCTACGGTTTTTGTCCGCGTCACATTAAAAGCTCTTCTGTTTCCTCTCCAACTTCTCCATGAAAGAGAACATTACCACCGCCATTACAGCCAGAATGAAAAGAACGGTCCAGTGGCTTACTCCCAGTATCATGGGCAGGGTTGCAGTTCCCATTTCGGATGAAAGATAAAAATTCTCTATAGCGGGATAGATCACTGCAAAGACGAGTGACCCGGCAATCATACCGATCACCGTCACAAGGGCGTCGATTCTTCCGCTTGCGAGCCCGGTGACCGCCGTCCCCGGACAATAACCAGCCACAAGAAAGCCGAGACCGAAGAGGAATCCGCCGACAAGCTGCGGCCAAAAGAATGTAGGTATGGTCCAGATCTTGCTCACGTCCAGCACATTCAGGTCTCCCAGTAAATAGAGGCCACCCGAGGCAACGAGCATCGACGTGAACATCACCTTGGGCACAGTAAAATCCTTCAAATAAAAAACGCCCGTCAGCTTATGGGGATTACCCAGGCCGCCCCTTTCCAGAAAAAGGCCGAAGAAGAACCCGAGCAGGATCGCAACGATAAGACTCGTGCCTTCCCCGAACAAACCGTATGCAAAAAGCGGAGAGTTCACGACCAAAGCCTCCTGAAGATCGCGGCAAAGAGAAAACCGCTTAAAAACATAGCACCTACAAATACCCATCCCGCTACAGCCAACTCCGCGCCGCCGGATAACGCAACACCGCTCGTACAGCCCCGGGCAAGCCTGCTGGCAAAACCAATTATGAGCCCGCCGCTAAAAGCCGTGAAGAGCCTTGTGAAGCGACTCATTCCGGAAGCCCTATCGAATTGAAGTCTGAAATTCCGGCTGAGAACTGCCCCGATCAACGCTCCTGAGAAAACGCCAAGAATCTCAAAGACGATCCAGTCCCTCAGTGGCGAGTTAGCAAAATAGTTTCCGAAATATTTCAGATTGGCGGCGTACTCCGGATTCACTTTATGAACAGCCACGGCGGATAAGATTGAAAAGGCTCCCGATGCTCCGAGACCTCTGCCCATAATATAAAAAGTTGCAAGCAGAGTTAATCCGAGCCCTATGCCGGCGGCGTACGGAGACCAATAGTTATTTTTTTCCATATTTATCCGTGTAACTTTGCCCTTTTTGCTGGCCCCAGTGGGGTTCTCACTTATATCATTTCCCACTCTTATTCATACTACCTGTCATGTAACCGAATTCTCAACTGCGAAATATACTAACGAATAGCCCAAAAATCATCCCCTTGATTAAGGTTTCCTTAATAAACCTTTTTTTTGTTTTCCCCCCTCCTTTTCTAAGAGTTTTTTGTCTACATTTGCAGTATTATGATCTCGGACAATCCTCGTACACTGATTGACAAGCCGATGATTTCGTGATAGACGGATATCAGGGAAGTGGCAAAGGACAGTATAGGCCACAAAAATACGCATTCCTTTTCCGGTTTCAGGAAGTTTCAGGGAGGAGGTGAGAGAAAATGGAGAAAACTAAGAAGATTCTCTTGTTTAGCCTCGTGGTGAGCATCCTTGCGATCGCGGGAATAATACGGGCCGAAGAATTGATGGTACGTCAGCCCATGCAGAACGAAATCGGCAAGACCGCGACCTGTCCCGTCATGAAAGGAACCTTTGAGGTCACAAAGAACACCCCGGTAATCGATTACAAGGGTAAGAGTTATTATTTCTGCTGCGAGCCTTGCGTGGACAAGTTCAAGAAGAACCCCGATAGATACGCAGAGGCCGGGGAATTAATGGTGCGTCAGCCCATGCAGAGCGAAATCGGCAAGACAGCGACTTGTCCTGTCATGGGAGGCAAATTTGAAGTCACGATGAGCACGCCGGTAATCGATTACAAGGGCAAGAGCTATTACTTCTGTTGCGACTCTTGCATCGAGGATTTTAAGAAAAACCCTGACAAATACGCCAAGTAAGTGAACCGCATTGCCAAAACGGATGCCCATCTTTGACGGCATCCGTTTTGGCACGCCGTCTAAGATCCCCTGAAGGTCATCACCATCGCAATTACCTAATGCGCATTTCGTCTGTGAGGCCTCTGGCATCCTTCCCGCTCTGTGGGAGACGTTTGTTCCCCTTGCGTCACCCTCGGCAAAGTCTTTTTGGGGGGGCCGTAATTTTACGAATCGTGTTGACAAGCGAACCATCTCATGATAAGTTCCTCTCATATTGGAGCGCAAATTCCTATCAGCAACGATGAGGTTCAGAGGGAGGGAGAGATGAAACAAGGAAGTGGCATAGACACCGATGCAGTCGAGGCGCCCCTCGACTGCATCGTCATCGGGGCGGGACCGGGGGGCCTGCAGGCCTGCATTCACCTCGGCCGCTACAATTTACGGGTCATGCTTTTCCACCGTCCGGGAGGGCGTACCCACCATGCGAGACAGATCGAGAACTACCTCGGTCACCGTGTCGTCTCAGGCCCTGATCTCCTGGAGACGGGCCTGGCTCAGGTAGCAAGCTTCGGCGTCGCTGTCGAACGCGCCAAGGTGGAGCGCGTCGAATCCCGTGAGAAGTACTTCGAAGTGCATGCTGCGGGGAAGATCTACCGCTCCCGCTTTGTCATAGCCGCATCCGGGGCAAGGGAAAGCATCGCCCCCTTCAAGAACCTCCCGCGCTTTTTCGGCACCTCCTACTTCACCTGCATGATCTGTGACGGGTATCGTACCACCGGCAAGAAGCTGCTCGTCATAGACCGCACCATCAACGGCGTGCGGCTCAGTGTCGGCATGAAGCAGCTGTTCACCAAGGACATAACCTTCCTCGCCCACGGCTTCTCCCTGCGGAAGGAGTATGCCGAGATGCTCGATGAAGAGGGAATTGCCCTGGTCGAGGGGCAACCGGAGGAGCTTCTCGGCCAGAAGTCCCTCGAAGGGGTGCGGCTCGCCGACGGGCGCATCATCCCCTGCGAGGTCATCATGGGATGGGGAGGGATCTCCCTCAATGACGAGTACCTGGAGGGCCTCCCCCTGGAGCGCGACACCGAGGGGTTCAAGATTGTGACAAAGGGCGCAGGCGAATCGAGCATTCCAGGTCTCTTCGTCCTCGGCTCTCTCCGTGAGGGCCATTCCCAGGCGATCATTTCAGCCGGTCAGGGGGCCGAGGCTGCAATCGAGATCAGCACGAGGATCGTTGAGATCTGACAGCCGACTTAGCTGCATTCAGTGGCGCGCGGGGCTCATCATGCATGTCGACAACGACCAGATTCGTGTCGTCGGAGCGTCAGAACGACGGTCCTTAATACTCATCAAAGACTCTGCGGTTGTGCATCCTCTAGCCCTGCCAAACTTCCACTATATCTCATGAGGGAAGAAACGATTGGTGATTCAGATATCAAGAAATAACTCGCGGTCTGATTGACAAGTCTCAATGGTGATTTATAATTGAAATCAGGAGGAGCAGTTCAAGAAAGGAACATCTCGTCGCATATCTCGTCTCCATGAACTCTAGCATTTCTCAAAGCCGGGGGGACAAGAAACATGAAGCATTTAAGAACTGTCTCAATACTGTTTTCGTTTTTGCTTTTGTCCTTGCAAATGGCGGGATGCGCTGCGGTCGTCGTGGGAGGCGCCGCTGGCGCCGGCACGGTCGTCTACCTTAAAGGTCGACTCAATGAGGACATAAATGCACCCGTCTCAAGTGTTTATGACGCCTCCATCTCGGCGCTTAAAGATCTTGAGCTGCCGATAATCGAAGACAGCCATGATACCCTCTCCGCCAAAATCAAGTCCAGGTTCGCTGACGGAGATGATGTCTGGATTCAAATCGAATCGCTCACGGCCGAATCTTCCAAAATAACGATCCGGGTGGGCATCATGGGCGATGAGTATAAATCGAGACAGATAATCAATGGCATTCACAGGCATCTCGGGCTGAAAGAGAGCTACGGACATTAGCGAGAGAGGGAGGCAATCACGATGAAGAAGCCGAAAATCACTCCATGTTTGTGGTTTGACAGCCAGGCTGAAAAGGCGGTGAATTTCTATATCTCGATTTTCAAGAATTCCAAAATTGTCGGCACAGCTCATTATGGTGAGGCAGGGGCAGAGGCCTCGGGAAGGCCGAAGGGAACCGTAATGACCATTCTATTCCTGCTCGAAGGGCAGGAATTCATGGCCTTAAACGGCGGGCCTGTGTTCACGTTCTCGCCGGCAATCTCGCTCGCCGTGAATTGCGGGACACAGAAAGAAGTGGATCTACTCTGGGAGAATCTTTCGGCAGGTGGAGAGAAAGGGCAATGCGGGTGGCTTAAAGATCGATACGGTATATCGTGGCAGATCGTTCCCGCTATTTTGGGGGAGATGCTGAAGGACAAGAACGCCAAGAAATCTGAGAGAGTCATGGAGGCGATGCTTCAGATGAATAAGATCGATATAAAGGCATTGCAACACGCGTATGAGCGAGGATAGCGGAACAGAGACATCAAAGAAGCTTCTAACCTTCATGCGTGTTGCGCATATTACAGCTAAAGCAAGAGCCGGTTTTCCGGCAGAAGGAGGCATTCCATGACAAAAGCGATACCAGAAGGATTTCGCAGCGTTACGCCGATGTTGATGTTCAAGGATGCGCGTAAAGCGATCGAATTCTACAAACGGGCCTTCCGTGCCATCGAGCGGTTCGCGATGCCCGGGCCGGACGGCAAAGGGATTACGCACGCCGAACTCCTGATAGGCGACTCGATCGTCATGATGGGAGAGGAAAATCCGCAGGAGTCCTGCAAAAGCGCAGAAACCACCGGGGGTTCTCCTGTCAGCTTCTACATCTACATCGAAAATGTGGACGAAGCTTTCAAGACCGCACTGGCAGCAGGCGCCGAGGTCCGGATGCCTCTCGATGACATGTTCTGGGGGGACCGTGTCGGTACCGTGAAGGACCCCTTCGGGTACAGCTGGAGCTTGGCCACTCACAGAAAGGATTTAACACCGCAGGAAATTGAGGAGGGTGCCAAGGCCATGTTCACCAAGGCCGCTAAGAAATAGAAGAACAGACGAATGATATCGACCATGGTGATAACACGGAGCACCATATTGATATAGGAGAGCGGGAAAACGTCTGTCGGGAAGTGAATCCTACGCCTCTTCGGCGCGGTCTGAAAAGTTGGCTCCTGGGGAGGGATTCGAACCCCCGACCAAGTGGTTAACAGCCACCCGCTCTGCCGGCTGAGCTACCCAGGAACGAGAGCTATTATATATCAAAGAGAAGTTTCAGGGCAACACTCCGAAAGGTGCAGGAACAAGGCGGAGGGAAGGGTCTACTTCTGTGATTTCTCGATCTTCGCCCATGTGTCTTTCAGCGTGACCGTCCTGTTAAAGACGAGCCTCCCCCCTGAAGAATCGACGGGATCGATGATGAAATAGCCCTGTCTCTCGAACTGGTATCGGCTTCCCGCCGGGGCCGAGGCCAACCCGGGTTCGACACGGCATGATTTCACGACTTCGAGCGAATTCGGATTCAGATACGACTTGAAATCATATCCCTCCCTTTCCTCGGCAGGATCCACCACAGTGAAAAGGGTATCGTACAGGCGGACTTCAGCCTCAATCGCGTGAGCCGCAGAGACCCAATGGAGGGTCGCCTTCACCTTCCGTCCGTCAGGAGAGTCGCCCCCCCGCGTTTTCGGGTCGTACGTGCAGTGCAGTTCGATCACCTCTCCGGTCTTTTCATCCTTGACCACCCGGGTACAGGTGATGAAATAGGCATACCGGAGCCGCACTTCACGCCCCGGCGCGAGGCGGAAGAACCCCTTCGGCGGGTCTTCACGGAAGTCATCCTGCTCGATATAGAGCACACGGGAAAAGAGGACCTTCCGCGTCCCCATGCCGGGATCTTCGGGATTGTTCACCGCCTCCATCTCTTCGACGAGGTCCTCGGGATAATTGTCGATGACGACCTTCAGGGGCCGCAGCACAGCCATGACACGGGGAGCCCGCTTGTTTAAGTCTTCGCGGACGCAGTATTCGAGGAGGGCCATATCGACCACGCTGTCCCTCTTCGCGACGCCGATGCGATCGCAGAAGTTGCGGATCGCCTCGGGCGTGTAGCCCCGCCTCCGGATGCCCGCTATCGTCGGCATACGAGGATCGTCCCATCCAGCGACATGCCCCTCCTGCACGAGCTGAATGAGCTTCCGTTTGCTCAGCACCGTATGGCTGAGATTGAGCCGGGCAAACTCGATCTGCTGCGGGTGATAGACCTTCAGCTCGTCGAGGAACCAGTCATAGAGAGGGCGATGGTCTTCGAATTCGAGCGTGCAGACCGAATGGGTGACCCCCTCTATCGAGTCGCAGAGGCCGTGAGTCCAGTCATACATGGGATAGATGCACCAGGCGCTTCCGGTACGGTGATGTTCCGCGTGCAGGATGCGATACATCACCGGGTCCCGCATATTCATGTTCCCCGAGGTCATGTCGATCTTTGCCCTCAGCGTTCGCGTACCGTCGGGGAATTCACCCCTCTTCATTCGCTCGAAGAGATCAAGATTCTCTTCACCCGAGCGATTCCGGTATGGACTCTCCCTACCGGGAGAGGTCAGCGTTCCCCGATATTCCCTGATCTCGTCCGCGCTGAGGTCACAAACGTAGGCCTTGCCGCCTTTGATTAACTGTACGGCATGCCGGCAGATCTGCTCAAAATAGTCCGACGCGTAATACTCCCGTCCGTCCCAATCGAATCCGAGCCACCGGACATCTTCCTTTATCGACTCGACGTATTCCACTTCCTCTTTCGTCGGATTCGTGTCATCGAATCTGAGGTTACAGAGGCCCCCAAACTCTTCCGCTATGCCGAAATTGAGGCAGATCGATTTCGCGTGCCCGATGTGGAGATACCCGTTCGGTTCGGGCGGAAAGCGCGTATGAACGCGGCCGCCCCATTTGTTCGTCTCCATGTCTCCGGCGATGATCTCCCGGATGAAATCAGACGACCGCGCTGAACTGTCTATCGCCACAAGTGCCTCTCCTTCTTTCTCGATATCTTATATTTTAGCATGGCCGAGCCCCCTAATCGGTTCCTATCGTCTGTATCGCCTTCTCGATCCTTCTCAGGGTCTTCTCTTTTCCGATAATCTCGATCACTTCGAAGATCCCCGGGCTTTCCGTGCCGCCCGTAACAGCGACGCGCACAGGCTGGGCGAGGTTGCCGAGCTTAATGTTGTGCCTTTCGATGATTGACCTGAAGACCTTCTCGATCTCCGCCACGGAAAAGACCGGGAGCACATTCAGCCCTTCCTTCAACTCCGTGAGGAGGGGGAGGCTCTTGGCGTTGAGGAACTTCACCCTCGCCTTCTCCTGATATTCGACTTCTTCGGCCAGGTAGTAACGGAGCATCTCGGCAAGCTCGATGAGGGTCTTTGCCCGCTCCTTCAGGGTCGCGACGGCCTTCCCGAGCCACTCCCTGTCGATCAGCATATTCTCGGGGATGATCCTTCCCCCGGAGAGAAAGGGAAGGACGAGTTCGGCGAGTTTCTCCGACGAGGAGTTCATCATATACTGACTGTTGAGCCATATCAGTTTCTCGGGGTTAAATACGGCAGAAGATTTTCCGAGATTCTCGAAGGAAAAATATTGTATCAGTTCCTCTCTCGTGAATACCTCCTGGTCTCCGTAGGACCACCCGAGGCGGACCAGGTAATTCACGAGGGCCTCGGGGAGATACCCCATCTCCCGGTATGCCATGACCGAAGTCGCGCCGTGTCGCTTGCTGAGCCGCGCCTTGTCCGCGCCGAGTATCATCGGAAGGTGCGCGAAATGAGGGACATCGTACCCCAGGGCCTTATAGATATGGAGCTGTTTCGGCGTGTTGTTCAGATGGTCGTCGCCCCGTATGACATGGGTGATCTTCATATCCACATCATCGACGACGACCACGAAATTATATGTCGGCGTGCCGTCGGACCTCATGATGATCAGGTCGTCAAGCTGGCTGTTCTCGAAGACTACCGTACCCTTGATGAGGTCGTTCACAATAGTCTCGCCCTCCTGAGGCATCCTGAACCTCGTCGCAGGGGTGCGGCCCGGGACCGGCTCCTTCAGGTCACGGCAGCGTCCATCGTACTTTGGCGACCTGCCTTCTGCCAACGCGGCCTGCCTCCTCTCTTCGAGCTCTTCGGGCGTGCAGTAACAATTGTATGCTTTGCCTTCCCCGACGAGTCTCTCCACATAGCTCCGGTAAATATCGAAGCGGTCGGTCTGCCTGAAGGGCCCCTCGTCCCAGTCGAGGCCGAGCCATTTCATGCCCTCTATGATCGCCTCGATATACTCGTCAGTGGAACGGCTCCTGTCGGTGTCTTCGATCCTCAGAATGAAGGTGCCCCCCTCATGTCGCGCATAGAGCCAATTGAAGAGGGCCGTCCTCGCCCCTCCGATATGGAGATGGCCCGTAGGGCTCGGGGCAAAACGAACTCGAACCATTATCTATCCTCCTGCAGTCTCAATGAAACAAAAGACGGACACTAAAATGTGGATTACAAGAATTCCGAGAGTCACTCTCCCACGTCTATTTTATGGCAAACCGGCCTTAAATTCCATCCTCAGGAACCTCTTCGTTTCACCGGTCACCCTGAACCGTTCGTCTCCCCTGTGGCCCGCTATCCAGACGATCTCTCTTCCTGATACGACGACCGGCACAGAATCCCTCTCGTCCCTCGGTACCTTCTCATCCACAAAGAAGTCCTGGAGTTTCTTCTTCTTTCCGAATCCGAGGGGGTAGAAGAAATCGCCTCTCTCCCGTGGCCGGACGGTGAGAACCGCTCCGGTCTTGTCCGCATCGAACAGGGCGGTTGTCCTTCCGTCTCCGAAATCTTCGCAACCCTCCAGGATTGCCGCCCGAAGCACCGCCCCGGTCTCATGCAAGACAACCTCGCCCGGTATCGGAAGCGCAACGGTTCCCAACTGCCGAGGGGGTTCCGACGTTATCACGAGAGTCGAGTAATTCTTTATGACCCTCAGCCCCTTCGGGAGATAGAGCCTGTCGCCATGCAGCCCCCGCTTTATCAAATCGATGATAGCTTCGATATGCACGAACTCCATTCCCCGGAGCTCCCTCGTCTCTTCGATCGCCCTTCTCAAGAGCCTCCTGAGGACGACCTTTTCTATCGTCTCCATCGGGGTGAGGAAGAGTTCGATGCGGAAGTCCGTCTTCCTCGATATCAGCCTCATCAGGGTCTTCGTGACGATGATCTCGAGGTACGCCTCTTCCTCCCGAAGGATCTCCATCGTCCTCGCTACGGTCGGGATTACGTGCCGGTTTATCTTTTTTATCTCAGGGATGATCGATAGCCTGATTCTGTTCCTCAGGTAGTCTTCCGTGAGATTCGATGAGTCGACGATGAAACCGATTCCCTGTTCTTCGAGGAACTCCTCTATATCGTTCCGCTCTGTCTCTATGAGCGGCCTGATGATCCTTTTCCTCACCGGTGGTATCCCCGAAAGACCCTTGGTACCCGAGCCACGGAAGACCCTCATGAGAAAGGTTTCGAGCTGATCATCTGCCGTATGGCCCAGGGCTACCCTGCCGGCCCCTACTGCAGAGGCGACCTCATCAAACGTTTTGTATCTCAGGTCACGTGCGGCCTCCTGCTTGCTCAGTCCATGCTCTCTCGCATAGCTCAGCACGTCAATCGATTCTGTCCGAAAGGGAACGGACAGCCGCTGACAGAGGTTCTTGCAGAACAATATCTCATCGGGTGTTTCCGAAGGTCGTAATCCGTGGTCTATATAAAGCGCATAGAGTTTCAGACCGTATTCTTCGTTGATCTCGTGCAGCGCGGTGAGAAGACAGACGGAATCTGGCCCACCCGAGAGGCCGACAAGGATGCTCTCTCCTCCCGAGAGCATACAGTGTTTCCTAATCGTTTCCTTGACCTTATCGAGGAATGTACGGTGTCTCTGTTCCATCACAACAGGTAATATAGCACCAAGTCATCGAATTCTTCAACGATTTCAAGGCATTATCAGCTAACTTCCAAATTCCATTTTGTTGACTAATACTTCAGTACTCTCTATAATCAACGAAAATGGGCCTCGCAGCAGAAAAGATAATGTTCTGAGTCAATAATAAATGAAAACGGAAAATAAGAAAAATTACCTCGTTGCCTTGCTTTGGCTTGGGTCCGGGTATTTGTGCTGGTTATCAGGAACTTATTTATTAAGGTATGAACGATCTAATTTATACTTGCCGCTTTCTGAATATATTCACACAAAATTTAACTCACCTTTTATTTCGAGTATCACTACTTTCATACTTTTATACATGGCAGAGTTCATTCTTATTTTTATTGCAGGTATTTTGCTATCCAAAGCTACAGGGAAAAAATCAATCTGGTTTTTGTTTCTTCTCATTGGGTCTCTGGGCCGAACGCTTTACGGAACAATACAAGGTATCATTTTTCATCTGAATAATTACGGAACTTTGCCGTCAGAAATGACATATTGGCTCTTTGAATCAATCGCCGCCCATTTTATTATTACTCCGCTAGTTGCATGGCTCGGGGTTTTTATAGGACAAAAATGTCGAACGAAGAAGACCAACATAGCAACACTTCAATCCAGCTAAATACAATAAGGACAAAATCAATGAACAGAATTAAGGCCCTTAAAACAATTTGCTCTAGGCGACGCGCGTTAA